>NZ_JAXUAK010000022.1:0-46564 GCF_046535855.1 Puerhibacterium sp. TATVAM-FAB25
GTCCGCCAGGGTCGCGCGGAGGGAGGACTGCGCGGTGCGCAGGGACGCGGCCATCCGGCCCAGCTCGTCCTGCGTGTCGATGTCGGCCGTGACCGTGAGGTCGCCGGTGGCCATGGCGTCGACCGAGTGCTGCACCGTGGCGATGCCGCGCCGCAGCCTCCGGACGATGACCACGGCCAGGCCGGCGCCGGCGAGGGCGCCCACCGCGGCGACGAGGACGACAGTTCGCACGGTGGACGAGGCGAGGGCCGAGGCGGCGTCGATGTCGGCGTCGGCGCGGGCCGAGGCCGAGTCCACGAGCGCCTGCAGCGCGTCGAGCACCTCGGTGGTGAGGTCGAGGACCTGGGCTCGGTAGGCGTCGTTGTAGGCGATGGCGCCCGCGTCCGCCTGCTGCTGGACCGCGTCCGCCGCGGCCTGGTACCGGTCGAAGGCGTCGACGAACGCGGCGTAGGCGGCGTCGTCGAGGACGTACGGCTCGTAGGCCGCGATGCTCGCCTCGGTGGCGGCGTCCTTCTCCGCGCGCTCCTGCTCGAGCGCCGCGCGCTCGCCCGGCTCGACCATGCCGTACTCGAGCACCCGGGCCCGGCTGGCCTGGAAGGTCCGCTGGGCCTCGTTGAGGTAGGACTGCGGCGCGACGACGTCGGTGCCGAGCGACTGGATCTCCTCCGCGAGGGTCGACGTCCGGACGCCGCCCACGCCCGCGACGGCGACCATGGCGACGACCGGGACGGCGATCGCCGCACCGATGCGGACGGCGACCGGCAGGTCGCCCAGCCGGCGCCGGCGCGGGGCCGGGGCGTGCGCCGAGTACGGGACCGGGGCGGGCGGCGGCGCGGGAGGCGCGACCGTGGTGCGCGCGGTGGTCGTCGGGGCGGGCGGGAGGACGGTGGTCATGGGTGCTCCGTCTACGGGCCCGCGGTCGGCGGGCGGTGCGAACAGGGTCGAAAAAGTTCAGGAAGTGCACAGCGCACTATCAGGTGCAGGGTCGAGGGCGGCGCCACGGACCCTGGGTGCGGGAGGAGGACCGGCCGCCTCAGGCGACCGTGGCCGCCTCGTCGACGTCGAGCACGAGCAGCAGCCGCCCGTCCAGGCGGCACGCGCCCCGGATCAGCGGGCGCAGCTCCGGCCGCAGGGTGTCCGGCGGCGGGCCGAACCGCTCCGGCGCGACGTCCACGACGTCGCCGACCGCGTCGACCAGCAGGCTCGTGGGCTCACCGTCCACCTGGACGACGACCATCATCCGGTCGGCGTCGGCGGGCGCCGCAGGCAGGCCGAGGCGTGGGCGCAGGTCGACGGTGAGCACCACCTGGCCGCGGAGGTTGACCAGCCCGGCGATGCCCTCGGGGGCCAGCGGCACCCGGGTGCGCGCCTGGGCCTGGACGGCCTCCTGCACGCGCAGCACGTCGACGCCGTACAGCGCGTCGTCGATGGTGAAGGTGACGTAGCGGCTCATCGTCCGGCTCCCACGGTCTCGGGGCCGGCGACCAGCCCGGCGTACAGCTCCTCGTCCGTCACCGCGGCCGCCTCGTCGGCGGCGGCGGTCGCCACCTCGAAGTCCGGGTCGGCGGCGAGCACGGCCGCGCGCACGTCGAGCAGCTCGGTGACGCGCTCGCCGATGACGGTGGAGCCGACGAGGCCGATGTCCTCGATGTCGCTGTGCTGCGTCACGTCGTCGTCGACGATGTCCAGGATCTCGTCCACCACGAGGCCGACGCTGCGGCCGGCGCGCGTGTAGACGACGACCAGGAGGTCCTCGCGCGGCTCCGAGAAGGCGCCGAGCACGCGGTCCAGGCGGGCGAGCGGCAGGATCGAGCCGCGGTAGCGGACCACCTCGCGCCCGCCGACGTGCTCGACCTGCTCGGCGCGCAGGCTCTCGAGCCGCGCGACCGAGCCGAGCGGCATCGCCAGACGGCGCCCGCCGACGCCCGCGACCAGGACCTGCTCGACGGCGCGCGCCTCCGCGCGGTCGTCGTGCGCCTGGGCGGCGCGCGCCAGCGCACCCTCGCCGTCGCCGAGCAGCGCCGAGCGCGCGATCGCCTGAAGGTCGAGGATCAGCGCGACCGCGCCGTCGCCCAGCACCGTGGCGCCCGAGTACACGCCGATGGCCCGCAGGCGCGGCGACAGCGGCGTGACCACGATCTCCTCGGTGCTGAGCACGCGGTCCACCAGCAGGCCGATGCGCTGGGTGTCGGAGCGCACGACCACGATGACGCCGCGGTCGGTGGCGACGCGGGCGGCGTCGTCGAGGTCGAGCACCGCGGCGAGCGGCACCAGCGGCAGCAGCTCGCCGCGCAGCCGGTACACCGGCGAGGAGTGCACGTACTCCACCCCGGCGCCGGCGCGCTGGGCGTCCAGGGCGACGAGCTCGACGACGTGCACCTGGGGCAGCGCGTAGACGTCGCCCTCGCACTCGACCGTCAGCGACGGCATGATCGCCAGCGTCAGCGGGATGCGCAGCCGCCACAGCGTGCCGACGCCGAGCGTGGACTCCACGTCCACGGTGCCGCCGATGGTCTCGATGTGGGTGCGCACCACGTCCATGCCGACGCCGCGGCCCGAGACGTTCGTGACCTTCTCGGCCGTGGAGAAGCCCGGCAGGAACAGCAGCTGCAGCAGCTCGGCCTGCCCCATGGCGGCGACCTGCTCGGCCGTGCGCAGCCCCTTGGCCACGGCCTTGGCGGCCACCTTCGCGGTGTCCACGCCGCGGCCGTCGTCCTGCACCTCGACGACCACCTGGCCGCCGGCGTGGTAGGCCCGCAGCGTCAGCGTGCCGCGGCGCTCCTTGCCGGCCGCCTCGCGCTCGGCCGGCGGCTCGATGCCGTGGTCGACCGCGTTGCGCACCAGGTGCGTCAGGGGGTCCTTGACCGCCTCGAGCAGGCCGCGGTCGAGCTCGGTGTCGCCGCCGGCCATCTGCAGGCCCACCTCGCGGCCGCAGGCGGCGGCGAGGTCGCGCACGACGCGCGGCATCTTGGACCAGACGTGCTCGATGGGCTGCATGCGCGTGCGCATGACGCCCTCCTGCAGCTCCGCCGCGATGAGGTTGAGCTGCTGGGCCGAGCGCACCAGCTCCGTGTCGGTGTCCCGGTCGCCCGCGATGCGGCCGATGCGGTTGCGCGTGAGGACCAGCTCGCCGACCTGGCGCATGAGCTCGTCGAGGACCTCGACGTCGACGCGGATCGAGGAGTCCGCGGCGCTGCGCAGCAGGTTCACCTCGTCGGCGTGCTCCGGGGCCGGCGCCGGGACGGTGGGCCGCGCGGCCGGGGAGGCCTGCGCGGCCGGGGCGGCCTGCGCGGCGGGCGCCGGCTCGGCCGCGGGGACCGCGACGTCGGCGGCAGCGGGCCGCGGCTCGGGCTCCGGCATGCCCTCCGGCTCCGCCTGCGCCGCAGGCTCCGGCTGGGGCGCGGCGACGGCCTCCGGCGCACCGGGGGTGCGCTCCTGCACGGCCAGGATGGCGGCGATCGCGTCGTCGACGTCGACGGCGCCCTCGGTGCCGTCGGCCTCGATCGCGGTGAGCAGCTCGCGCACGGTGTCCACGAGCCGCAGCAGCACGTCGGTCGTGGCGTGGTCCATGGAGCGGGAGCCGTCGCGCAGCTCGACGAGCAGGTTCTCCCCCACGTGGGTGAGCCGCTCGAGCCGGGCGAACGCGAGGAACCCGCTGGTGCCCTTGATCGTGTGGATGGTCCTGAAGATGCTGCTCAGCAGCGGTCGCGAGCCGGGCTCGCTCTCGAGCGCGACGAGGTCACGATCGAGCTGGTCGAGGTTCTCGTAGCTCTCGACCAAGAACTCGCGGACGATGTCGTCCATGCCTTCCATGGCGGTGCCCTTCCTCCCGCCGGTGGTCAGCTCCGGCTGGGCACCCCCCTCATCGGTCGGATGACCGCGAGTCTAAGGAATCGGACTCGGCATCATCTGTCCGTATCGGGCTTTTCATCCCCTGCCCGGTCAGCGTCCTGCTCAGCGGCCGAGCCGACAGCCGGGCCAGCGGCCCGGTCAGCGACCGCGGGCGCCACGGGGGCGGCCGCGCCGGCACCGCGGGTGAGGGCCTGCAGGGCGGCGGCGACGCCGTCGTCGGCCCGCGCCGCGGCGGCGTTCTCGGCCTTCACCGCCGCGATGACCTCCGCGCGGTGCACGCGGACGTGGCGCGGGGCGTCGACCCCGAGCCGCACGGTGTCGCCCCGCACCTCGATCACGGTGACGGTGATGTCGTCACCGATGACCAGGCTCTCCCCGACCCGACGACTCAGCACGAGCATGCGGCGACCCTACCCGGTCGTGCTGCCGGTTTTGTCCGACGGTCGCCCGGGGGCTCACTCCCACCAGTCGCCGGCGGTGTCGATCGCGGTGAGCGCGGCGGCCCAGGCGACCCGGGCGGCGGGGACGCCGTCGAGCCAGGCGACCGGCACGCCGAGGCCCAGCAGCGCGCCGGGCTGCGCCGCGTCCGCCACCCCCCGCGCCGCGAGCGCGTCGACGGAGCCGACGGCGCGGGCCACGTCGAGCGCGCGCCGCGCGTCCGCGGCGGAGAAGCGGGCGTCGACGGTGGCCCACACGCTGCCCGGCCGCGCGGCGCGCAGCACGGCGGCCGTCCCGGACGCCGCGGCGGGGTCCGCGGACGCCCGCGCCGGCAGGCAGACCGCCAGGACGCCCGGGTGCGGCGCCGCGCCCACCTCGGCGCGCCAGGTGGCGGCGTCGGTGGTGGTGGCCAGCCAGCGCTCGGGCGCAGCCGCCCCGGCGGGCACCGGCCCGTACCGGGCCAGGCCGGCCGGCGGCACGCCGAGACGGTCGGCGAGCAGCGCGGCCACCGCGAGGGCGTCCTGCGCGGGGCCGACGACGGCGGTCACGGCGCCCGCCGCGCGCACCGGTGCCGGGGGCGCGGGGAGCCGGCGCAGGAAGCGCGGCCAGGTCAGGGGCCCGGCGTCCGGGTCGGCGTCGCCGGGCGCGGCCTCGTCCGCTCCCCCGGCGGCCAGCAGGTCGGCGGGCACGCCGACGGCCGTCAGCCGCTCGCGCAGCCCCGGCTCACCGGCTGCGGTGGCCTCGGCGGACGCGGGGGCCGGCCGCGCGGGGGCCTGGGCCGCGGGCGGGTCGACCGCGCGCGTCCCGGCCGCGGCGGCGTCGAGCGCCGCCAGGGCGCGCTCCACGACGGCCGTCCGGGCCGGCGCGGGCGCGGCGGGCGCGGCGGGCGCGGGCTCCGGCACGACGGCCGGCGCGGGCGCGGGCTCCCGCTCGAGGTCCGGCGCCGGAGCGGCGGCGGACCCGGCCGAGGGCTCGGGCTCGACCTCCGCCTCGGCGGCGGAGTCGTCCGGGGCGGGGTCCGCGACCACGCGCGCCGTCGCGACGACCGGCGGCACCAGCGGCCGGAAGTCGGCGTCGGCCCACGACGGCGGGCCGGCGGGCCGGTCGTCGGCCGGGGTGTCCGCACGGGCACCCGCGGCGGCCGGGACGTCCGCGCGGGCTTCGGCGGCGGTCGCCGCCCCCACCTCGGGGGCGGGAGCGCCGCCGGCAGCGACGCCGGGGCGATCGCCGTCCCCCTGGACCCGCGCCCGCTCGAGCGCGGCCGCGAAGCCCGCCGGCGCCGGGGCGGCGTCGGCCGGCGGCGGCAGCCACGCCAGCGGCCCGACGCCGTCGGCCGCGTCGGCGGCGGCGAGCAGCGCCTCGAGCCCGCCCGTCGACCGCGCGGGTGCCGCCGGCTCCGCCGGGGCGGAGGCCACCGCGGACCCCGCCGTGGCCGCCGGGAACCGCGCGCTCAGGGCGCGCGGCGCGGCCGCGGGCACGCCGTCGGGCACGTCGACGGTCAGCTCGTAGCGCTCCCGCGCGAACAGGCCCGCCACCCCGCCGCTGCGCACGCGCTCGGCGCGCACCACGGCCGCGCCGGGCAGCTCGGCGCGCACGCGCTCGAGCAGCTCGGCCAGGTCGTCACCCTCGAGCAGCAACCGCCGGGGCATCGTTCACCACCCCGACCGCGTCGACGGTCGCACCGGCGGCCGTGATCTCCGGGTAGGACAGCACGGGCAGGCGCGGCAGGCCCATCGCCACCAGGCGGCGCAGCGCCGGGCGGATGGCCGGGGCGCAGGCGAGCACCACGGTGCGCCCCTGCGTCTCCGACTCGGCCACGAGCGCGCGCAGGCGGTACAGCATCGCCTCCAGGCGCGACGGCTCGACGACGAGCTGGCTGCCGGCCTCGCCGGTGCGCAGGCCCTCCACGAGCGACTGCTCGAGCAGGGGGTCGAGCGTGATGGCGCGCAGCACGCCCTCCTGCACGTGCGGGGCCGCGAGCGCCGGGCCGAGCGAGGCCCGGGCGGCCTCCACGAGGCCCTCGGGGTCGGTCGAGGTCCGGGCGCGCAGGGCGAGGCCCTCGTAGATGCGGCCGAGGTCGCGCACGGACACCTGCTCGGCGAGCAGGCCCTGCAGCACCCGCTGCACCTCGCCGAGCGACAGCAGCGCGGGCACGAGCTCCTCGACGGCCGACGGGTTGACGGCCTTGAGCCCGTCGGTGAGCACGCGCACGTCCTCGCGGGTGAGCAGCCGGGGCGCGTTCTCCGCGATGAGGGCGCCCAGGTGCGTGACCAGCACGGAGACGCGGTCGACGACGGTGGCGCCGGAGAGCTCGGCGGTGTGCCGCAGCTCGGCGGGCACCCACTTGCCGGGCAGGCCGAACACCGGCTCGGTGACGGGGCTGCCGGGCAGCGCGGCGAGGTCGTCGCCGAGCGCGAGCACGCGGCCGGCGGGCGCGGTGCCGCGGCCCACCTCGACGCCGGCCACGAGCACGGCGTAGGTGGCGCGCGGCAGGTCGACGCTGTCGCGGGTGCGCACCGGGGGCACCACGATGCCCAGCTCCATGGCGATCTTGCGGCGCAGGCCGCGCACGCGGCCGAGCAGGTCGTGCTCCGGCTCGGTGCCCACGAGCGTCACGAGGTCGGGCGCGAGCTGGATCTCCAGGGCGTGCACGCGCATCTGCTCGATGAGCTGCTCCGGCGAGTCGGGCGACGGCGCCAGGGCGGCGCCCGCGGCCGGCGCCGCGGCGGCGTCGTCCTCGGCGCCGGGCCGCGGCGCACGCTGGGCGAGCAGCAGCAGCACGCAGCCCACGAGCAGGAACGGGATCTTCGGGATGGCGGGCAGCAGGGCCATCGCGACCGCGGCGGCCCCGCCGACCAGCAGCGCCGTGCGCGACTGGGTCAGCTGGCCCGCGGCCGCGGTGCTGAGGTCGCCGTCGGCGGTGGCGCGGGTGACCACGATGCCGGTGGAGACGGCGAGCAGCAGCGCCGGGATCTGGGTGACCAGGCCGTCGCCGACCGTCAGGAGGCTGTAGTGCTCCAGGGCGTCGCCCAGCGGCATGCCCATCTGCACCATGCCGATGACCATGCCGCCGACCAGGTTGACGACCGTGATGATGATGCCGGCGATCGCGTCGCCCTTGACGAACTTGGTGCCACCGTCCATGGCGCCGTAGAAGTCGGCCTCGGCGGCCACCTCCGCGCGGCGCCGCCGCGCCTCGTCGTCGTCGATGAGGCCGGCGTTGAGGTCGGCGTCGATGGCCATCTGCTTGCCGGGCATGGCGTCGAGCGTGAAGCGGGCGCCGACCTCGGCGACGCGGCCGGCACCGTTGGTGATGACCACGAACTGGATGACCACGAGGATCAGGAAGATCACCAGGCCGATGACCAGCGAGCCGCCGACGACGAAGTGGCCGAAGGCGCCGATGACCTCGCCGGCGTAGCCGTCGCGCAGCACCAGGCGGGTGGAGGCGACGTTGAGCCCGAGCCGGAACAGCGTCAGCACGAGCACCAGCGACGGGAACACCGAGAAGTCGAGCGGCTTGCGCACCGTCATCGCGGTGAGCAGCACCACCAGCGAACCCGCGATGTTGATCGCGATGAGGACGTCGAGCACCTGCGGGGGCAGCGGCACGACGAGCAGCAGCACGATGCCGACGACGCCGGCGGGTACCGCGAGCTGGGTGATCGGGCGGGATCTCATGGGTTCCTCCGGGGACCGGCGGCGTGGCGGGGACGGCTCGGGCCGTGCGAGGTCGGTGCGGTGGTCGGTGCGGTGGTCGGGGCGGTGGGGCGCGCGGCCGCGCGCGGGGCGCGGGCCCGCCGGGGCCGCCCGGGCGGCGGCCCCTCGGGCAGGGTGCTGCCGCCGGGCAGGCGGTGGCTGCCGGCGGCGGCACCGCGGCGCCGCAGCGTCATGACGAACGCGAGCACCCGCGCGACGGCGGTGAACAGGTGCTCGGGGATCTCCTGGCCCGGCTCGCAGGCGGCGTGCAGGGCGCGGGCCAGGGCGATGTCCTCCACGAGCGGCACGCGGTGCTCGGTGGCCTCGCGGCGGATGCGCGCGGCCATGGCGCCCGCGCCCTTGGCCACGACGCGCGGCGCCCCGGAACCGGGCTCGTAGCGCAGCGCCACGGCCACGTGCGTCGGGTTGACCACCACGACGTCGGCCTGGGCGACCTCGGCCATCATCCGGTTGCGGCTCATGGCGAGCTGGCGCGCGCGGATGGCGCCGCGCACCAGCGGGTCGCCCTCGGTGCGCTTGTGCTCCTCCTTGGCCTCCTGCGGCGTCATCCGCGTGTGCTTGCGGTTGCGGCGCAGCACGACGGCGAGGTCCGCGAGCGCCAGCAGCACGCCGGCGCCCACGCCCCAGCGCAGCAGGTCCCCGACGCCCTGCGCCGCGGTGTCCAGCAGCGCGGCGAGCGTGAGGCTGCCCGACGCGGCGAGCACCGGGGCCACCGCCTGCACGGCGACCGCCAGCACCAGCGCGACGACGGCGCTCTTGAGGAGGGTGAGGGTGCCCTGCCACCAGGCCTGCCCGCCGAGGAGGCGGCGCACGCCCTTGACGAGGTTCAGGTGCTCGAAGTGCGGCTTGAGCCTGCGGGCGTGGACGCCACCCTGGGCGGCGGCCACCGCGATCGTCACCAGCGCGAGCACCGCGAGCAGCGGGGCGAGGGTGAGCATCAGCGACGACAGGCCGTCGGTGAGCGCCTGCACCGCGCGCGCCGGGTCGGGGGCTGCGGCGACGTCGCGCACCGCGGCGAGCTGCGCGACGGCGGCCTCCTGCCCGCGGTCCACCACGCCGGGCAGCATGAGCGCCCCGGCGCCCAGGCCCGTCCACGCCGCGAGGTCCTGGGAGCGGCCGAGCTTGCCGTCGCGCCGCACCTGCTTCATGCGCTGCGGCGTGGCCTTGAGGGTGCGCTCCTGCCCGCCGTCCCCGCTCACGGTCGCGCCCCGCTCATCGCGCGGGCGGCGTCCTCGGCCAGCGCGTCGATCACCCCGGGCAGCGCCACGAACGCGAGCCCGCCCAGCACGAGGGTGAGCAGGATCTTCAGCGGGAAGCCGAGGGCGAAGGCGTTGAGGGCCGGCGCGACGCGGGTGAGCAGGCCGAGGCCGACGTCGGCGAGGAACAGCACGACGAGCAGCGGGCCGGCGACCTGCAGCGCCGCCAGGAACATCTGCACGACCGCGCCGGTCACGGTCTCGGCGAGCGAGGCGGTGGACGGCACGACCCCGAGCGGCACCGCCTGGAACGAGCGCACCAGCCCGGCCAGCACCACCTGGTAGGCGTCGGTGACGAACAGCAGCGTCACCGCGGCCGTCTGGTACAGCCGCCCGAACGGCCCGTTGGACGTCAGGCTCATCGGGTCGAACGCCGTGGCGAGCTGGAAGCCGCCGAACAGGTCGATGAGCGAGCCGGCCGACTGCACGGCGGCGAAGACGACCGCGACGAGGAACCCGAGCGCGGCGCCGACGAGCGCCTGCAGCGCCAGCGCCCCGAGGAACACGGCGACGTTCTCGGCGGGCACGGCGTCGAGGCCGGGCGCCACGGCCAGGGCGAGGCCGAGCGCGAGCGCGACCTTGGCCGGCGCCGGGACGCCGCGGTGCGCGAACGGCGGGGCCAGGACGAGGAAGGCCGCGAACCGCACGCTCGCCAGCAGGGTCGCCTCCAGGGCGCCGCCGGCGAACGTCAGCGAGAGCGGGCCCACCCTCAGCCCCCGACCAGCTGCGGGATGCGGGCGAACAGCTCCTGGGTGAACGTCACCGTCTCGGTGAGCATCCAGTGCCCGCACACCAGCAGCGCCACGGCGGCCGCGATCGCCTTGGGCACGAAGCTCAGGGTGATCTCCTGGATCTGCGTGACCGACTGGATCAGCGAGATGACGAAGCCGACCACGAGCGCGGTGACGAGCACGGGCGCGGCGAGCTTGGCCGACAGCACGAGGGCGTCGAGGCCGATGTCGAGGACGTCGTTGGTGCTCACCGTCAGCCTCCGCCGGTGTAGGAGCCGACGAGCGCGGTGACGATCATGCCCCAGCCGTCGACCAGCACGAACAGCAGCAGCTTGAACGGCAGCGACACCATGACCGGGGGCAGCATCATCATGCCCATCGCCATCAGCGCCGCCGAGACGACGAGGTCGATGACGAGGAACGGCACGAAGATCACGAACCCGATGACGAACGCCGACCGCAGCTCGGACAGCACGAACGCGGGGGCGAGCGTGGCGAAGCCGACGTCGGCCGCGCTGGCGGGGTTGGGCAGGTCCGCCGCGCGGGTGAGCAGCGCGAGGTCCTCCTCGCGGGTGTGGGCGAGCATGAACTCCCGCAGCGGCCCCCACGCGGCCTCGATCGCCTGCGCGAACGTCAGCGAGCCGTCCAGGTAGGGCTGCACGCCGACGTCGTTGACGGACGAGACGGTGGGCGCCATGACGAACAGGCTGAGGAACAGCGCCAGCCCGGCCAGCACCTGGTTCGGCGGCACGCCGGTGAGGCCGAGCGCGTTCCGGGTCAGGGCCAGCACCACGAAGATCTTGGTGAAGCTCGTGGTGAGCAGGATGAGCGAGGGCGCGACCGACAGCAGCGTGATCGCGAGCAGCACCACGACGGAGCTGCTCGGGGCTCCGTTGACACCGTTGATCGTGACGGCGACGTCCCCCAGGCCGTCAGGGTTCATCGCCGGGCACGCCCCTGCAGGGCCCGGGAGACCTGCCGCCAGGTGTGCGGGTCCAGGACGGAGCCGGCGACGGCGGTGCCGACGGGGCCGCGCGGGCCGGCGTCGGGCGCGTGGCGCACGCCGTGCCGCGCCCGGGCCCGCGTCCCGTGCGCCGTCGCGGCGTGCGCGGCGTGGGCCTCGACGACGGACAGCTGCTGCGTGATGACCGCGTCGAAGCTCCGCGGCGGCGGGGCCAGCGACGGGGCCAGCGACGGGGCCAGCGACGGGGCCAGGGCGGGCGCGGGCGCGAGGACCGGCGTGCGCTGCAGGGCGCCGTCAGCGGCGGCCGGGACGAGGGCGCGGGGCGCGCGCGGGGGCAGGGCGCGGGGCGGGGGCACCGAGGCGGGCACCGAGACGGGCACCGAGACGGGCACCGAGGCAGGCACGTGCCCGAGGGCGTGCGCGCCGGCGAGCTCACCGGCGGGTGCGGCCCCGCCGTCGGCGGCGGCGGGCGCCGCCACGGGGTCGAGCTCGGTCAGCAGGGTCACCTGCTCCTCGCCGTAGCCGAGCAGCAGCCGCCGCTCCCCCACGGCGAGCACCGCGACGCCGGCGTGCCGGCCCAGCGCGTGCCGGCCCACGAGGCGCACCGGCGCCTCCCCCGCCTGCGCGCGGTCGCGGACCGCGCCCAGGCGGCGCGCCCCGTACCAGATGATCCCGACGACGCAGGCCAGGGCGACCAGCGTGCGCAGGACCAGCACGGCCCCCTCGCCCATCAGCCGGCGTCCGCCGGGACGATCTCGGTGATGCGCACGCCGTAGCTCTCGTCGATGACCACGATCTCGCCGCGGGCGACGAGCCGGCCGTTGACCATGACGTCGGCCGGGCTGCCGGCGGTGCGGTCGAGCTCGAGCACCGAGCCGGGCACCAGGTCCAGCACCTGGCGCACGGGCAGGCGGGCGCGGCCGATCTCGGCGGTCAGCGTCATCTCGACGTCGTAGAGCACGCGCATCCCGGCGTGCCGCTGCGCGTCGGTGGGGGCCGGGCCGGCGGGCTGCTCGCGGCGGCGCACGCCGAACCACGCGAGGGTGGCGCCGTCGTGCTGCAGCGCGAACACCTCGGTGTCCGGGCCCACGACCTCCTCGGCCCGCTCGGTGCGGGTGGCGCCGAGCACGCCGGGGCCGAGCGCCTGCGACGCCGCCTCGAGCGCCGGGCGCAGCGCGTCCGCGGCGTCGAGCCCGGCGGGGGCGGCGGCCCCGGCGGCCAGCGCGTCGGCGATCGCGGCGTCGGCGACCAGCACCACGTCGGCGCCGGCAGCGCCGACGAACGAGGCGACGCGGGCGACGGCGTCCGCCGGCGGCCGGTCGTCCGCCGCGGCGGGCACCGCGGCGAGCGGCACCTGCGCGGGCACCAGCGCGGCGGCGGCCGCGGCAGCGGCGGCGGTGGTCGCCGAGCCGGCGGTGGCGGTCGGGTTCATGCGTTTCTCTCCTCGACGGTGACGACCTTGCAGGCCAGGCGGGACCCGTGGCTGCCGACGGCGGCGCGCGCGAGCACGACCTCGTCGACGACGACGTCCAGCGGCTGGGACGACGGGTGGGACAGGGGGACGACGTCGCCGACCTGCAGCGCGACGACGTCGCGCGGCTGCACGGTCACGGGCGCGAAGCGCACCGCCACCTCGACCGGCACGTGGTGCACCGCGGCGTCGAGGTCGGCCCGCGCGGCCGCGGCGGCGCGCCGGTCGGCGTCCGTGCGGCCGTCGCCGTTCTCGGAGCCGCGCAGGGCGGTCAGCAGCATCTCGGCGGGCAGCATGAACGTCGCGGTGTCGGTGCGCTCTCCCACCCGCAGGGAGAAGGTGGCGACCACCACGGGCTCGGAGGCGCCGGTGGCCTGCACGAACTGGGGGTTGTACTGGACGCTGCGGAACTGCAGCTCCAGGGGCATCACCGAGGCGAAGGCGTACGGCAGGTCGGCCAGGGCGTGGTCGAGCAGCCCGCGCAGCAGCGTCACCTCGATCTCGGTGAGCTCGCGGTCCTGCCGGTCGTCGCCGCGGCCGGTGCCGCCGAACAGGTAGTCGATCCACACGAGCGTCATCGGCAGCGGCAGCTGCAGCACCGCGCTCTGGCGGGTGTCGCCCACGGCGCAGACCACGACGGCGGTGGGCGCGGGCAGCCCGGCGACGTACTCGTCGTAGGGGCGCAGCGCGAGGTTCTCGAGCGCCACCTCGGTGACCGCGCGCAAGCGCGCGGTGAGCTGCGTGGCCCACTGGCGCCCGAACCGCTCGAACGCCATCTCCAGGTGGCGCGCGTGGTCGCGCGACATCGTCAGGGGGCGCCGGAAGTCGTACGGCACGGGCTCGGAGGTCGGCGCGAGGCGCGCGCCGCGGCCGGCAGGGCGCACCACGGTCTGCTGCCGGGGGACTGTCACGACCCGCTCATCGGCCGCGCGCGGGCAGCACTGAGCGTTCCGGGGACGGTTCCGTCCGTTTTCACCCGCTCTCGGGCGCGCTCGGGCCCGAGAGGGGCACTCCTCCCGCGGAGGTCCGCGGGCACTCGCCGGCGACCCCGCCGGTACTCGTCGGCGCTGTCAGCGCGCCGTCAGCGCCGTCGCCGTGCTGTCACGGTGCGGCGACCGGCCGTCACTGCGTCACGTACTCCGTGAGGTAGACGTCGAGCACCTCGCCCTCGTACGCCTCGTGGAGCTGCTCGGCGAGCTGGGCCTTGAGCTCGTCGCGCGTGGCGGGGTCGGAGACCTCGTCCACGTGCCGGCCGGAGAACAGCGCGATGGCCAGGTCGAGCGCGCGCGCCGGGTCCGGGTCCTCGTGGACCTCGGCGGTCAGCTGCAGGCCGAGGCCCAGGCGCAGGTAGTGGCCGTCGGCGAGGTTGAGGCTGACGGGGTCCACCAGCATCACCGCGCCCGGCTCCGGCTCGGGCGGCGCCGCCTCGGCGTCCGGCGTGCGCAGGAAGAACCAGGCCGCCGCGGCCCCGGCGGCGGCGAGCGCCACCAGCGCCACGACCAGCACCGGCCAGCGCCGCCGCTTCCGCGGCTCCGGCTCCGGCGCGGCGGCGGCCGCCGCGGGCGCCGCCGACGCCCCCGAGCGGGCACCGATCTTCTGCGGCGCACCGATGACTCGCTGCTCGACGGACACGCTCACTCCTCCGTCCCGATGACTTGTGGCAGCAGCTCGCGGACCTTCTCCGGCGCGCTGCTGAGGATGACGAGGTCCACCCGGCGGTTCGCGGCCAGGGCCTGGTCGTCGTCGCCGGGCACCAGCGGGCGCTGGTCCCCGAAGCCGACGGCCATGATCCGCGAGCCGGCGATGCCGTCGTTCTCCACCAGGTGCCGCAGCACCTGCGTGGCGCGGTCGGCGGAGAGCTCCCAGTTGGTGGGGTACCGGCCGGAGACGGGCAGCACGTTGGCGTGCCCCTCGACCGAGATCTGCTCGCTCAGGCCGGCGAGCGTCGGCCCGGCGGCGTCGAGCACCTGCCGGGCGGTGTCGGTGAGCCCGGCGCTCGAGGCGGCGAAGAACACGTCGTCGGCGACCAGGCCGATCGTCAGGCCGCGCTCGTCGATGCGCATGCTGACCGCGTCCTGCAGGCCCTGGGCCTCCAGCGCGGCCGCGACCTCGTCGCGGACCTCGACCAGGTGGCTCGCCTCCTGGCGCGCCTCGGCGACCACGGACGGGTCGGCGCCGGCGAGGGCGCTGGGGAGGGAGCCGGGGTCGACGCCCTGCTCCCCCAGGCCCTCGTCGCCGGCCAGGGGGTCGCCGGCCTGCTGGGCCGGCACGATCGCCGCGGCCGGGTCGCCGTCGAGCGCCCCGTCGCTGCCCTCGAGCACGCCGGTGCTGCCGGTGGTGATGCCGAAGCCCTCCGACAGCGACTCGCGCAGCGCCTCGAACTTGGCCTGGTCCACCTGGCTCATCGCGTACAGCACGATGAACAGGCCCATGAGCACCGTGATCATGTCGGAGTAGCTCACGAGCCAGCGCTCGTGGTTGACGTGCTCCTCCTCCACGTGCCGGCGGCGCCGGCCGCGCCCGCCGCCCCCGCTCACGCGGCCTCCGCCTGCGCGTCGGCCTTGGCGGCGCGCTCGGCGCCGTCGCCGGGCAGCAGGCTGCGCAGCTGCTCGCCGACCAGGCGCGGGTTGGCGCCGGACTGCACGGCGAGCAGGCCCTCGAGCGTGACCTCCATCTGGGTGCACTCGAGGTCGGAGATGCGGCGGATGCGGGTGCCGATCGGCAGCCACACCACGTTGGCGGACAGGATGCCCCAGAGGGTCGCGACGAACGCGGCGGCGATCGAGTGGCCCAGCGACTCGGGGTCGGAGAGGTTCTCGAGCACGTGCACCAGGGAGATGACGGTGCCGATGATGCCGATCGTCGGGGCGTAGCCGCCGAGGTCCTGGAAGTACTTGGCGTGCACCCGGTCCCCGGTGCGCTTCGAGGCGATCTTGTCCTCGAGCAGGCGGCGCAGGTCCTCGGGGTCGGTGCCGTCGATCGCGGACTGCAGCCCCGCGCGCAGGAACGGGTCCTCGACGTCGCGGGCGTCCTCCTCGAGGGCCAGCAGGCCCTCGCGGCGCGCACGGTCGGCGAGCCGGACGAGCGTGTCGATCGTGGCGGAGGGGTCCGGCGCCTTGCTGCGCAGGGCGCGCGGCACGGCCTTGAACGCCCCGATCGTGTCGGCGAGCGTGTGCCCGGCGATGCCGACGCCGATCGTGCCGACCCAGACCAGCAGCAGCGGGGCGGGCAGGAGGATCGACATCGGGTTGGCGCCCTCGAGCAGGAGGGCCCCGAAGATCGCGCCGAGGGCGACGACGATGCCGATGAGGCCAGCGGGATCCATCAACGGCTCCTGGGACGTAGCGGGACGGGCGGCGACGGGGGCGGCTCGTCGCCGCCGCCGTCGTGCAGGACCAGCTGGGGGCCGCCCTCGTGGGTGGGCTCGGGGTCGACGATCTCCTGGGCGCGCGCCAGCACCCGAGCCTTGTGCTCGGTGATGCGGTCGACGAGGTCGTCGAGCGACTGGGCGATGACGTACTTGGTGCCGTCCACCAGCGTGACGACCGTGTCCGGGGCGCACTCGACGCGCTGGATGAGGTCCGGGTTGAGCCCGAAGGCTGCCCCGTTGAGGCGCGTCACGACGATCACGGCAGGCCCTGTCCTTGGTCCTTGGAGCCGGTGCTCCGGACGTCCTGTCCGGACCGGCAGGGGCCCTTCCGTGGGCCCTCGTCGTACGAATCGGCCGATCCGGCCGATCCCTGAGGAATCCGGGGGAACGTCAGGTGAACCGCAGGAAGACCGGGTCGTCCTGCCACATCGTGCGTTCCGTGACCTGCCAGTTACCCGTCCGGGCCGCCTCGATCTGCCGGTCGCCGCCGAGGTAGATCGCCACGTGCCCGGGCGACCAGATGACGTCGCCCGGCCGGGCCTCCTCGCGCGGGACGACGGTGCCGGCCTCGCGGATCTGGCTCGAGGAGCGCGGCAGGTCGATGCCGGCCTGCCGGTAGGCGTAGCCCACCAGGCCGGAGCAGTCGATGCCGGCCGAGGTCTCGCCCCCGAAGACGTACGGGGTGCCGGTCATCGAGCGCGCCGCGGCGATCACCTCGGCCCCGCGCCCGCCGGCCGCGTCCGAGGACGCGGCCGGCGCGGCGACGGGCGCGGACGACGCCGCGCCGGCGAGCGGGCCGGTGAGGAGGCCCGTGGAGGCTCCCGGCGCGCCCAGGCCGCCGAGCGCGCCGGCGGCGGCCGTGCCGGCCGCCGCGCCGGTCGCCCCCGCCGCGCCGGTGCCGAGCTGGGCGGCGAGCGCGGCGGCGAACGCCCCGCCCGTGCCGGCGGTGGTGGCGCTCGAGGTGGCCGACGTCGCCGCCAGGGCGCTCGTCGCGGCGCTCGTCAGGGTGGCCGACGACGTCGTGCGCGCGCTCACCTGACCGATGACGGACTCGATCTCGGCGATGCGGCCGGCGATCTGGCTGATGCCGTCCATGCGTGCTGGGGACCTCCTGCTGGGTGGTGCGGGTCAGGCGCTGCGCGGTGCGTCAGCGCTTGAGGTTGACGAGCTCGTTGAGCACCTCGTCGGACGTGGTGATGACGCGCGAGCTCGCCTGGAAGCCGCGCTGCGCCACGATGAGGTTGGTGAACTCGTTGGACAGGTCCACGTTCGACATCTCCAGCGCGCCGCCGGCCAGGGTGCCGCGGCCGCCGGCGCCCGCCGCGCCCACCTGCGGGTCGCCCGAGGCCACGCCCGCGCGCAGCAGCGAGCCGCCCGCCTTCTCCAGGCCGGCCGGGTTGACGAACGAGCCCACGGCGACCTGGCCGAGCGCCTGCGTCATGCCGTTGGAGAAGGTGCCGGTGATGACGCCGGCGGCGTCGATGCTGAACGCCTGCAGCACGCCGGAGGCGTTGCCGTCGGTCGTGGCGAGCTTCATCGTGTCCGCTCCGGCCTGGCTGGTCAGCGTGCTGAGGTCCACGGTGATCCCGTCGACGGCAGGCAGGGCGTCCTCGACGGTGAGCGTGCCGTCGTCCTCAACGGTCAGCGACCCGGTGACGGCCGGGTTCGTCCCCACCTGCGCGGCGACGTCCCAGCCCTCCGCGGTACGGGTGAACGTCAGCGCCAGCTCGCTCGCGTTGCCCGCGGCGTCGTAGACCTCCACGGTCCGCTCGACGACCTTGCCCACGGCGGCGGCGCCGTCGAGGTTGCCGGTGACCGCGGCCCCCGTGGTCGCCGTGGCGTTCATGACCGTGCCGACCTGGACCTGCAGGTCCTGCAGCGGCGCGTTGGTGTCGATGGTGCCGTCGGCACCTGCGCGCCAGCCCTGCACGATCGCGCCGTCGCCGGGGAGCACCATCTGGCCGAGGCTGTCGAAGTCGAAGGCGCCCGAGCGGGTGTAGAACGTCTCGCCGCCGCGGCGGACGACGAAGTAGCCGTCGCCCTGGATCATCATGTCCGTCGCCTTGCCGGTGAGCTGGCTCGAGCCCTGCGTGAGGTTGGTGCTGACGCCGGCGACGCGGACGCCGAGGCCCACCTGCGCCGGGTTGGTGCCGCCCTGGCCGTCCTGCGCGCCGGCCGGGAACTGGACCATCTGGCTGAGGGTGTCCTGGAACTGCACCGAGGACGACTTGAAGCCGGTGGTGTTGACGTTGGCGATGTTGTTGCCGGTCACGTCGAGCATGGTCTGGTGGCTCTTGAGGCCGCTGATGCCGGAGAAGAGCGAGCGGAGCATGGGCGTGTCCTTTCGGGAGGGACGGCTCGGGAAGGTGCGGGTCGGTCAGACGGCGCCGGCGGCGTCGGCCGGGGCGTCGGGGGTGTCGTCGGTGCCGGTGCCGGGGTCGCTGTCCGGGGTGTCGGGCGTCGTGGTGCCCGGCGTGCCGGTCGTCGGCGGCGTCGTGGCCCCGACCGGGGCGACGACCGTGACGAGGTCGAGCGGCACCTGCAGGTCGCCGACCTGCAGCAGCGGCGTGCCGGAGTCGTAGGTCACCGCGCTGACGACGCCGGTGACGCTCGCGCCGTCGGCGTCGACGGCGGTGATCTGCTTGCCGACGAGGGAGGCGGCGGTCGCCCGCTGCTGCATCGCGAACGCCTCGCGCTGCGTGTCGGCGAGCGCGACGAGCTGCTCCACGCTGGTCATCTGCGTGGTCTGCGCCATGAGCTGCGTGGTGTCCATGGGGCTCGTCGGGTCCTGGTAGCGCAGCTGCGCCACGAGGAGCTGGAGGAACGCCTCGGAGTCGAGCGTGGTGCCGTCCTTGGCCGGCGTCGCGCTCGTCGTGGTCGTCGCGGCGGTGCGCCCGGCGCCGAGCGCGGAGACCGGGATGCTGCCGTCGATGGTGGTCATGGGAGGCCTTCCGGGTCAGAGGACGAGGTCGAGGCCGCGGGCCGGGGACGCCGGCTCGGGCGGGGCAGGGTCGGCGGCGCGCGCGGCCGGGGTGCCGCTGCCGGACGGCGCGGGCCGTGCGCCCGGCCGGCCGGACCGGTCGCCGTCGGCGGCCTGCTGCTGCGGGCCGCTCGAGGCGCCGTCAGAGCCGGCGGAGGTGCCGGCGGAGGCGCCGGCGGAGGCGCCGGCTCCGGTGCCGCCCGGGCCGACGTGCGCCTGCAGGCCCGCGGCCTGCAGGTCGCGGCGGAGCTCGCCGAGGGCGCCGCGCAGCGCCTCGCGCATCTGCTCCGAGCCGCCGAGCAGGTCGAGCCGCACGTGCTCGCCGGAGATGTGCGCGACGACGCGGACCGGGCCCAGGTGCTCGGGGTCGATCGGCACGGAAAGCACGTGGCTGCCCTCGCCGGCGCCCGCCAGGGGGCGCAGGCGGGCGCCGAGCTGCGCCGCGAGCTGGTCGGACAGCGGGGCGGGCGCAGCAGCCCACGGCGTCGGTGCCGCCGGGGTCGCCGCGGGCGCGGCGGCGGTCGGCGCGGCCGTCGACGGCGTCGCGGCCACCGACGCGGCGGCCGGGTCCGCCGCCGGCGTCGCGGCGGGTGCGGCCGGCGCGGCCGCGGCCGCAGTCGGGGCCGGGGCCGGGGTCGGGGCGGCGTCGCCACCGGCGACCGGGACCTGCGGCGCGGAGGCTGCGGCGGCGTCGGCCGCGGGCGTCGCGGCGCTGGTGGCCGCGCTGCCCGCGGGCACCGCGGGAGCGGAGGGCACGGGCGCGGGGGCCGTCGCGGCCACCGCCGGCGCAGGAGCGTCCCCGGCCGGCGGCGCGACCTGGCGGCCGGCCGCGGCCGGCACTGCCGCGGTCGGGGCGCCCGCCGCGGGGGCGCCGGCACCAGACATGGCGCCGGCGGCGTCCGCGACGACCGCGGCGGTCTGCACCGCACCGCCCGCCGTGGCGGCGGGCCGCGCCGTCCCGGTGGTCGCGTCGCTGCCCAGGCCGGCGACCGCGGTCGCGACCGCCCCGGCGATGACGTCGCCGAGCGTGGCGGCAGGGGCCACCGGGCCGGCGGACGCCGCCACGGGGACGACGGGCACAGCGGGCACGCCGGGCACGGCAGGCGCGGCGGGCGCGACGGCGGGAGCCGTCGTCGGGGCGGCGGGCCCCGGGGCGCCAAAGGCCAGCGCGGCGGCACGGTCGGTCGCCGTCCCCGCCGCGGTCCCGGCCACGACACCGGCCACGACACCGGCCACGGCACCGGCTACGGAACCGGCCACGGAACCCGCCACGGCACCGCCCGCGGCGCCCGGCGCCGGGGACGCCGCCACGGACGCCACGGACGCCTCCCCGTCCGGGCGCGCGGCGCCGGCCGCGGCGGCCTCGGCACCGTCGGCGGGACGGTGCACGGCGTCGCCGGGCTCCGGCGTCGCCGGCCGGTCGGCGGCGCCGGACGCACCCGCCGTGCCGGGCCCGAGAGCCGCGGGCGCCGCCGTCTCCGCGCGACGCTCGTGGTCCTCCCCCGCGCGCTCCCGCGCCCGGCGGTCGGCCGGCCGCGGCGCGCGGTCGCCGGCGTCGTCGGGCGTGCCGACGGCAGCGAGCACCTCGGCGAACAGGTCACCGGTCCGGGTGCCCGGGCGCTGCCCGGCCGCGCCGACCGTCGTGGTGGGTCCCCCGGGACCGGCCCCCAGCACGGGGACGCTCATCGCTCCTCCTCCTGCGCGCCGCGTGCGGCGATCTCGTCCAGCCCGGCCTGCTCGGCCTTGCGCTCGGCCGCGGTCACGCGCTCGGTGTGGCGCTCCGCGAGCCGCTCCACGGCGCGCGTGCGCGCGCGGGCGGCGCTCCACTCCTGCTCGCGCCCGCGGACCTGCTGCTCGGCCGCCTGGCGGGCCGCGATGCTCTCCGAGAGCAGCGCGGACAGCGCGGCGCGCCCGGCCACCATGGCCTGCCAGGCGGCGTCGTTCGCGGGCCGGGGGTCCTGCCCCTGCAGCTCCGCGCGGACGGCCTCGACGCGCTCCTCGGCGGCGGCGCGCTCGCGCTGGGCGCGGGCCAGCTCGCCCGCGGCGAGGTCCTCCTCCACCTCGCGCACGCGCAGCAGCCCCGCGAGGGGGAACCTCCGGTTCATGCGGTGCCTCCCAGCCGTGCCACGAGCCGCTCGAGCCGCTCCCACGACTCGGCGACCGGGGCGTGGTCGTCCATGCCCTGGCGCAGGAACGCGTCGATGTCCCCGGCGCAGGCGAGCGCCGCGTCGACCCGCGGGTCGGTGCCGGCCACGTAGGCGCCGACGTCGAGCAGGTCCTTGGCCGCGCCCCGCGCGGCGAGCACCGCGCGCAGCGAGGCGGCCGCGGCGCGCTGCGCCGGCGTCGTGACCCGCGAGGCGACGCGCGAGACCGACGCGACGGCGTCGACCGCCGGGTAGTGGCCGGCGACGGCGAGCTCGCGGCGCAGCACCACGTGCCCGTCCAGGATCGAGCGGGCCGCGTCGGCGATCGGCTCGTCGTGGTCGTCGCCGTCCACGAGCACGGTGTACAGCCCGGTCACGGAGCCGCGCGGGCCCGTGCCGGCCCGCTCCAGCAGCCGCGCCAGCAGCGCGAAGGTGCTCGGCGGGTACCCGCGGGTGGCGGGCGGCTCGCCCACGGACAGCCCGATCTCGCGCTGCGCCATGGCCACGCGGGTCAGGGAGTCCATCATCAGCACCGCGTGCAGGCCGGCGTCGCGCAGGTGCTCGGCGATGCGGGTCGCCACGAACGCCGAGCGCTGGCGCACCAGCGGCGGCGCGTCGGACGTGGCGACCACGACGACGGAGCGGGCCAGGCCCTCGGGCCCCAGATCGTCCTCGAGGAACTCGCGCACCTCGCGGCCGCGCTCGCCGACCAGCGCGATGACGCTGGCCTCCGCGGCGGTGCCGCGCGCGATCATCGACAGCAGGCTCGACTTGCCCACGCCGGAGCCGGCGAACAGGCCCAGGCGCTGCCCGCGCCCGGCGGCGGTGAGCGTGTCGAGCACGCGCACGCCCAGCGGCATCGGGGTGTCCACGCGGGCGCGCTCGAGCGGGTGCGGGGCGGCGGCCTCGACCGGCACCCACGCCTCGGCGCGCAGCGGCCCGCGCCCGTCGATGGGGCGGCCCAGCCCGTCGAGCACGCGTCCCAGCAGCCCGCGCCCCACCGGGACGCGCAGCGTGCCGCCGCCGCGCGCGGGCAGCCCGGCCTGCAGCCCGGTCACCGGCCCGAGCGGCATGCAGCGCAGGCGGTCCTCGCCGGCCGCGACCACCTCGACGGGCACCGCGGCGGGGCCGTCGCCCACCGTGAGCAGGTCGCCCACGGCCGCGCGCAGCCCGACGACGTCGACCACCAGCCCCATCACGGAGCTCACCGTGCCCACGGCCTCCGGGCGCGCGGCGCGCAGCGCCTGCGGCCACGCCGTCGTCGCCGTCGCCGTGGCCGTCACGCGGCGCTCCCGCGCACGACGGCGGCATGGCCGACGGCGTCCTCGAAGGCGTCCTCGACGGTGCTCCCGACAGCGTTCCCGACGGTGTGCCCCATGGTGTCCCCCACGGTGTCCCCGACGGCGGCGGTCTCCGCTCCCCCGTCGGCGAGCGCGGCGCGCGCCCGCTCCAGGGCGGTGGCGATCCGGGCGTCGAGGTAGCCGTGCGGGTGGCGCGCCAGGGCGTCGCCCGGCCGCAGCGCGGGGTCGGCCTCGAGCCGCACGCCCTCGGGCAGCGCCGCGCCCGTGCGGGCCTGCTCGGCCGCCAGGGCCTGCAGGTCGCGCGGGTGCAGGTGCACGGTCATGACGTCGGGGGTCTGCGGGTGCTCCAGCACGCGGGCCAGCGCGGCCCGCGCCGAGCGGGCGTGGTCGGCGAGCTCGACGCCGAGCACGGCGGCGGCCAGCTCCAGCGCGGCGGCGTGCAGGGCGCGCTCCGCCTCCACGAGCACGGCGCCCTCCCGGTCCCGGGCGGCGCGGGTGGCGCGCTCGAGCGCGGCCAGCGCGGCGGCGTGCTCGGCGCGGCGGCGCTCCTCGGCGGCCGCGCGCTCCTGCGCGGCGCGCGCCGCCTCGGCGGAGGCGACCTCGGCCGCGCGGCGGGCACCGGCGGCGTACCCGGCGGCCCAGCCCGCGGCGCGCGCCGCGGACCGCGCCGGGCCGCCGTCGTCGTCGGGGCCGACGGCGGGCAGCGCGACGCTCACCGGCACGCCGACCGGCTCGGCGCCCTGCTCGGCGCCCTGCGCGGCCGCGCCCACGGGCGTCGGCACGAACGGCACCGCGCCGGCGCGTGCCGGCACCGGCTCAGGCGACATAGTCGTCCTCGCCGTCGCGCCGGATCACGATCTGGCCGGACTCCTCCAGGCCGCGGATGGTCTGCACCACGCCGGCGCGGGCCTCCTCGACCTGGGACATGCGCACGGGGCCGAGCAGGTCGATCTCGTCGACGAGCGTCTCGCGCGCGCGCTCCGACAGGTTGCGCAGCACCTTGTCCCGCACCGCCGGGTCGGCACCCTTGAGCGCCACCGCGAGGCGGGCCTGCTCCACCTGCCGCAGCACCATCTGCAGCGCGCGGTCCTCGAGCAGCAGGATGTCCGCGAACACGAACATGCGGCTGCGGACCTCCTCGGCCAGCGACTCGTCGCGGGCCTCCAGGCCCTCGAGGATCGCCTTCTCCGTGGTGGGGTCGGAGCGGTTGATGATCTCGACCAGCGGCGCCACGCCGCCCACGGCCGCGAGCTCGCGCGGGGTGAGCACCGTCGAGGCCTTGCGCTGCAGCGTCTCGGCGACCACCGCGACGACGTCCGGCGAGGCGCGCTCCATGAGCGCGATGCGGTGCGCGACGTCGCCCTGGAGCGTGGCGGGCAGGCCGGCCAGGATGGCCGACGCGTGGTCGGGCCGCAGGTGGGCCAGCACCAGCGCGATGCCCTGCGGGTGCTCGCCGGACAGCAGCGAGATCACCTGGCGGGCGTCGGCCTGCTGGAGGAACTCGAACGGCTGGCCGGCCATCGTCGACTGCAGCCGCTCCAGCATGCTGGCGGCCTGGTCGGCGCCCACGGACGCCTCGAGGAGCTGCTGGGCGGCGCTGAGGCCGCCGGCCACGCCGGGGCCCATCGCCGAGACGGCGTAGAACTCCTCGACGACGGCGTCGGCTACCGTCTGGTCCACGCGCTCGAGGTGCATGATCTCGGCGGTCAGCTCCTCGACCTCCGCCGGGTCGAGCTCGGCCAGGACGCGGGCGGCCCGCTCCCGGCCCAGCTGCAGCAGGAGCAGCGCCGCCTTGCGGCGCCCGGGCGTCGCCGGGTCCAGCGCGGGCGCGGCCGCCGGCGCCGGTGCGGGCGGCGGCCCGGTCGTCACGAGGGTCATCGCCCGGCCCCCGTCCCCGAGCCGGCCATCCAGGTGCGCAGCAGCTCGGCCATCTCCTCCGGGTTCTCGTCGGCCAGCGTGGCGATCTCGGCCCGCTTGCGGTCGGTGCCGTCGTCGATCTGCGGCACCTCCACCGGCGGCAGCAGCTGGGTGGGCTCGCCCACGGCCCCGCCGTCGAGCAGCAGCGGCGGCTCGTCGACCGGCGTCAGCTCGCCGAGGTTCAGGCGCTCGCGCTGGGTGCGGCGCGAGCGGCGCACCATCAGCACGATCACGACGATCGCGGCGACCAGCACCGCGGCGGCGATGGCCAGGTCGCGGTACAGGCGCGCCTGCGCGGCGGCGTCCTCCTGCGCCTGCGCCTCGGCGAGCGCGGCGGCGGCCTGGTCGGCGGCGGACTGGTCGAACGCCAGGCGCTGCACCTCGATCGTGTCGCCGCGGTCGGGCACGATCCCGGCGGCGGCGGCGAGCGTCTGCTCGAGCGCGGCGAGGTCGATCCCGGCGGCCGGCTCCATGTCGAGCACGACGGCGACGGACTGCCGCTCCACGCGCCCGGGCGCCGCGCTGGTCACCTCGGTGACCTTGTCGACGGCGTTCTGCACCTCCTCGCTCGAGCTCGTGTAGGAGCCCTCGCCGTCACCGGCCGGCACCTGCACGTTGTCCGGGCCGAGCACGCCGGTGGCCGTGCCGCCCGTGCCGGTGTACTCCTCCTCGGTGGTCGAGGAGGTCAGCGGCGGGACGTCCGGCGTGGCCGTGAACTGTTCGGAGGTGCGCTGCGTCTCGTCGAAGTTGAGCGCGGCGGTCACGGTGACGGCCGAGTTGCCCACCCCGACGACCTGGTCGAGCACGCCCTGCAGCGCCTGGCGCACGCGGTCCTCGTACTCGGCGGTGCGCTGGCCGGCCACCTGGCCGGCGGCGTCGGTGCCGGAGGCGGACAGCACCTTGCCGGTGGCGTCGACGACCGACACGTCCGCGGGCTGCATGCCGCTGATCCCCGCGGAGACCAGGTGCACCACGGCCTGGACCTGCTCGGGGGTGAGCGTGGTGCCCGGGCGGGTCTGGACGAACACCGACGCGGTCGGGTCCTGTTGCTCCTCGGCGAACACCGTCTCCTCGGGCAGCGCCAGGCGCACCGACGCCTGCTCCACGCCGTCCATGGCCTCGACGGTCGTGGCCAGCTCGCCCTCGAGGGCGCGCTGGTAGGTGGTCTGCTGCTGGAACTCCGAGGAGGTCACCGGCATGTCGTCGAGCAGCGAGTAGCCGTCGCCGTCGGCGTTGGCCGGCAGGCCGGCCGACGCCATCGCGATCCGCTCGGCGTAGAGCCGGTCGTTGGGCACCAGCACGGTGGCCCCGCCGTCGGCGAGCTCGTACGGCACGCCGTCGGCCTCGAGCTGGTCGACGACGGCGCTCGCGTCGCTGCCCGAGAGCCCGCTGAACAGCGGCGCCATCGTGGGGCGCGAGAGCCACGCGGAGAGCGCGACGACGCCCAGGACCACCACGGCCACGCCGAGGACGGCGAGGGTGCGCTGGGCGAGGCTGAACTGGCCGACGACGTCGCGGGCGCGGTCGAGCGCCGCCCTGACCTGTGTGGGCATCAGGCCTGCATCCGCATGATCTCGGTGAACGCCTCGACGGCCTTGTTGCGCACGGCGGCGGTGAGCTCGAGCGCGGTCGCCGCCTGGGCGGAGGCGATCGTGTAGTCGTGCACGTCGTCGAGCTCACCGGTCACCGCCTGCACGGCGAGGGTCTGCGACGTCGACTGCAGCTGCTGCAGCCCGTCGATCGCCGAGCCGAGCGCGCCGGCGAAGCCGCCGTCGTCGGCGACGGACCCGACGGCCGGCGCGCCCACGGGCGCGACCGCGGCGGTCTGGACGGGCAGGGCGGGGCTCACGGCCCCGACGGCGGGAAGCATCACGAGCGTCCGATCTGCAGGGCGGCCTGGTATGTCTCACGGGCACGGTCGACCACCGCGGCGTTCGCCTGGTAGCCACGCTGGGCCATGATCAGCTGCGTCATCTGCGACGCCATGTCGATGTCGGGGTAGCGCACGTACCCCTCGGCGTCGGCGAGCGGGTTCTCGGGCTCGTAGACGAGCCGGCCCTCGGCGTCGCCCAGCTCGATGCCGCCCACCTGCACGCCCTGGCCGTCGGCGGACTCGGTGGCGACCACGTAGCGCGCCTGGAAGGCGGCCTCGTTGGTGCTGGTGACGGTGGAGACGTTGGCGACGTTGTCGCTGACCGCGTCGAGCCACTTGCGGTGGAGGGTCAGGCCCGTCCCGGCGATGCCGATCGCGTCGAAGATGCTCATCAGGCGGTCCTGATCGCCGCGCGGATGCCGCTGAACGTGCCCGAGATCGCCTGGGTCGCCAGCTGGTAGCGCAGGTTGGTGTCGATGTTCGCGAGCGTCTGGCTGTCGAGGTTGACGTTGTTGCCGTCCTCGCGCGTCGGCTCGAGCGAGCGCGCGACGGTGACGCGCGCGCTGCCGGTGCCGCGGTCGACGGCGCGGGCGAGCTCGTCCTCGAAGAGGACGCGCTGGGCCTGGTAGCCGGGCGTCTGCAGGTTCGCGATGTTGTCGGCGATCACGCGCTGGCGCAGCGCGAGACCGTCCAAGGCGGACCCGAGCGCGACGAAGCTCACGGAGTCGAACATGCCCACGGCGATGTACCCCTCATCGACGTATTGCGACACGGCCGATCCATGGCCTGCGGGACGAGCACTCCTTGCTCGTCCCGCCCATCGGGCCGGGCGGCGCGTACGTGAGGGGTCCGAGGTTTTTTCACCCGCTCGGGGGCGTCATCGTCCTGGTGCGCTGGTCCGGGTGGCGCCCGGACGGCGCCGGCCTGCCGGGTCAGCCCCGGGCGTCGAGGAAGACCGGCTCGGCCGCGGGGCGCGAGCGCACGGCGTCGGAGACGGCCACCTGGCGGCGCGCCAGCGACGCGGCCTCCGCCAGGCGCTCGGCGACGTCGAGCTGGCGAGCGAGCAGCTCGCGGGCGCGGGCCTCCAGGGAGGCGGGCAGCGAGCCCACGCCGGCCGGCGGACGCCACGACCGCGCGGCGGGCGCCTCGGCCGCCGCCGGCAGGTGGGCGACGGCGAGCATCTCCTCGGCCGTCACGACGTCGAGCTCGAGGCGCGCGAGCGCGTCGGACCACGCGGCGTGCCAGCGGTCGGCGTCCGGCGTGCCCTGCGAGGTCCCGTCCGGCGTCCTCTCCGGCGTCGTGGCCGGCGCGTGCGGGGCCACGTCAGCCGATCCCGAGCAGGCCGCCGGTGCCGGCGGCGGGCTGGCTGCCGGCGAAGGGGTTGCCGGCCGGCGTGGGCGCGGCGGGCGCGGGAGCGGGAGCGGCGAGCTGCTCGGCGGCCTGGTGCCAGGCGTCCGCGAGCGGCGCGACGAGCTCGCGGCACGCGGCCACGCGCGCGGCGTCGTCGTTCGTGCGGGCGGCGAGCAGCTCGGCGAGCAGGTAGCCGTACACCTGCATCAGGGCGGGGCCGCCGTCCCAGGCGTCCTGGTCGAGCCCGCTCATCAGCTCGCCGACCACGTCCTGGGCGTGGTCGAGCTCGCGCCGCGCCGTCGCCGTGTCCTCGGCGCCCAGCGCGGCGGCGGCCCGGTCGAGGTCGAGCAGCAGGCGGTCGTAGAGCATCGTCACGAGCTGCGCCGGGCTGGCGGTGGCCACGGTGCTCGCGAGGTAGCTGGCGCGCGGGTCGTGCACGAGGTCTCCGATCAGCCGGCGCTCGAGGCGCTGAGGGACGAGAGCTGGCTCGCGAGCCAGGACGACTGCGCCTGGAGGTTCGACAGCGTGACCTCGAGCGCGGAGTAGGTGCGTTGCAGCCCCTCGCGGCGCTGCTCCAGGCGGAGGTCCCACGCGGCGATCTGCTCGCCCAGGTCCTTGACCTCGTCCTGGCGGCCCTGGATCTTCAGCGTCAGCGTGCCCTCGTAGGCGTCGCTGACGTCGTCGGCGACGTCGGCGACGCGCTGCGCCAGCCCGGCGACGATCGACTGGACCTTCTCCGGGTCGGCGGCGAGCGCCTCGGTGAAGACCTTCTCGTCGAAGCTGAACGTGCCGTAGCGGTCGATGGAGATGCCCGCCACGGACGGCGAGCTGCCGTCCACCGGGTTCGACGCCGCCGACATGAGCGCCTGCTGCAGCGACCGGATGGTCGAGTCACCGCTGAAGACCCCGCCCTTGACGACGGTGTTGCCGGAGCTGTCGGTCGTGGTGGTCGTGGCCGTGCGGGTGCTGATGTCCGACAGGACGGCGCCCAGCGCCTCGACCAGGCCGGAGGCGAGCTTCGTCAGCGCCTCGGTGTCGCGCTCCAGGGTCAGGGAGACGTCCTGGCCCACGGCGGCGGCGGTGACGGTGACGTCGACGCCGAGCACCAGGTCCTCGAACGTGTTGGACGCCTGCGTGATGGTGTCGCCGTTGCTGAGGGTGATCTCGGCGTCCTGGGCCTGGCGGACCGTCGTGACGCCCTCGAGGCCCGTCACCTCGAACGCACCGGCGGTGGCGCCCGTCTCGGTGCCGGTCAGCTGGAGCCGGTAGGTGGCGGTGCCGTCGTCGGCGGAGGGGCCGCGCACGACGCTGGCGCGGACGCCGGCGTCAGCGGCGTTGATGGCGGCGGCGACGTCCTGGAGGCTGCCCGACGCCGGCTCGACCGTGACGGTCTCCGTGCCGCGGGTGATGGTGATCGGGTCACCGGTGGCGATGGTGTCGCTGAGCGGCACGGCGGCGGTCGTGGAGACCTGCGCGGTGGCGACCCGCTCGACGGTGAAGCTGATCGAGCCCGCCTGCGTGCTGCTGCCGGTCACCGAGGCGGTGACGCCCTCGTGCGAGCTGGTCGCCCTGGCGGCCTGCCACGAGTCGGCCTTGGCCGCCTTGGTGGCCGCCTCGCCGAGCGCGGCGACCTTGGTGTTGAGCGCCTGCAGCGCGGTGACCAGGGCGCTGGCCTGGGTCTGCTTGGACTTCAGCAGCGTCTGGGGCGCCGCCTCGATCTGCATGAGCTGGTTGATCAGCGTGGTCGTCTGGAGACCGCTGACCAGACCGTCGACTCCGAAGGCCGCCACCGGACCCTCCTCCTTCGTGTGCAGTACCGAGACCGCCGCGGCGGCGAGCGCGGTGCGCCCGCCGCCGCGGAGGGGTGCGAGGGGCCTGCGGCCCCTCACCGAGGTTCACGGCGCCGCTGCAGGACGCCGGGAGCCGGCGTCAGCGCAGGAGCTGCAGGACGCCCTGCGGGACCTGGTTGGCCTGGGCGAGCATCGCCGTGCCGGCCTGCGACAGGATGTTGGCGCGGGTGAAGTTCACCATCTCCTGCGCCATGTCGGTGTCGCGGATGCGGGACTCCGAGGCCGACAGGTTCTCGATCGCCACGTTGACGTTCTTGACCGTGTGCTCGAAGCGGTTCTGGATCGCACCGAGCTCGGCACGCTGCGTCGAGACCTCGGTGATCGCGTCCTGGATCGTGTTGCTGTCGGCGATGTCGATCGCGGCCATCGCGGTGCCGGTGGAGAAGTCGGCGAGCGCGGTGGCGCCGGTGATCGTGATCGTGTCCGCGCTGTCGTAGCCGACCTGGAAGGTCAGGTCGGTGGCAGCGAAGAGCTCCACGCCGTTGAACTTGGCGTTGTCCTTGATGCGGGTGATCTCGGAGGTCAGCTCGTCGAACTCGGCCTGCAGGGCAGCCTGCGAGTCGGCGTTCTGCGCGCCGCTGGCGTACTGCACGGAGAGGTCGTTCATGCGCTGGAGCATGGCGTGGACCTCGGTGAGCGCACCTTCGGCGGTCTGGACGACGGAGATGCCGTCCTGGGCGTTGCGGGCGGCGACCTTGAGGCCACCGACCTGCGAGCGCAGGCCCTCGGAGATGGCCAGGCCCGCGGCGTCGTCCGCGGCGCGGTTGATCCGGAAGCCGCTCGAGAGCTTCTCGAGGGACTTGCTCAGGTCGTTCTGCGTGTTGGACAGGTTGCGGTAGGAGTTGACCGCAGCGATGTTCTGGTTGATCGACAGCGCCATCGTTCTCTTCTTCCGTGAGTAGTGGTGCGGGGCCCGTCCGTGGGCTCACCCCCCTCATCGCCCGCCGCGCGCAGGGCGTGAGGAGTTTTCCGAGAAACGTTCGTCAGGCCGGCGCGCGCACGGTGCCGGCGCGCACGGCGCGGTCCGCGACGGCCGCGAAGTACCGCTGACGCCGCCGCTCGGCGACGCCGTCCGGGCGGGTGGGCTCGGGCACCAGGTCCGGGTCGAGCCCGGTGTTGATGCCGTCGCGCAGCAGCGCCAGGGCCTCCGTGCGCAGCTGGCTGATCCGCGACGGCGTCACGCCCAGCTCCTCGGCCAGGTCGGCCGGCGCGCGGTCGTCGAAGAACAGGCCCTCGACCACGACCTGCAGCCGCTCCGGCAGCTCGTCCACCGCGGCGCGCATCCACACCAGCCGCTCGCGGGTGAGCGCCACCTCCTCCGGCGTCGGCGCCGCGTCGGGCAGCACCTCGGCGACCGGGCTGCCCGGCACGTCGAGGCTCAGCACGCGGCGCTCGAGGTCGGCGCGGGCCTGGTCGACCGTCGCGGCGTCGGCGCCCATCGCGGCGGCGACCTCCTCGCGCGTCGGCGTGCGCCCCAGCGACACGGTCAGCCGGTCCACGGTCGAGCCCATCTCCCGGGCCCGGGCGCGGGCGCCGCGCGAGGCCCAGTCCATGGAGCGCAGCTCGTCGAGGATCGCGCCCCGCACCCGGAGCGCGGCGTAGCGCGCGAACGGCACGCCGGTGCTCGCGTCGTACGAGCGGGCCGCCAGGACGAGCGCGAGGAACCCCGCCGAGGACAGGTCGTCGCGGGTCACCGAGGACGGCACGCGCGGCAGGACCTCCGAGACCTGGTAGCCGACCACCGCGAGGTGGTCACGCACGAGCTGGGCGGCGGTCTCGTCCAGCGTCGTCACCGGTGCGCTCACCGCACACCCCCGGCACGAGCGCCCGTGCCGCCTCCGTCCATGCCGTGCCCCCCAGAGCCTCGGGTTCCACCCATCGGTCCACACACCCTTTCGTCCGTCCCCCGCAGGAGATCGACTGGCACCCCACATGCCATCGGCACCCCACATGCCGAGCAGAAGACTGCGGGACGCGCGGCCCCACCTGGGACGAAATCGCGGGTGATCAGCGGGTGAAATTCACGGCTTGCACACAAGTTTTCCGGATCGTTACCCAGCGGGAACGCCCTGTTGCCCGCGCAGCGCCGCGGCCGGACCGGGAAAACCCGGGGGAAACTCGTCATCACCGGGCACACGCCTGCCGATGAGAGAGGTACGGCGCGCCCAGACCCGGCGCGCTACCTGCTGAGACGAAGGGTCTTCGCACGAACGTGGAACTGAGCCGACTCTCCGACGTCCTGTGGGCGCAGAGGCACCTGCTCGAGCTGCTGCTCTTCAAGCTCGAGCAGGAGCAGCTGGTGCTCACCTCGGGGCGCACCCGGTGGCTCGCGCAGGCGTCGCGCGAGGTCGCGAACGTCATCGACGCCGTCCGGGACACCGAGGTGGGCCGGGCGGCCGAGGCCGAGGCCGCGGCGCGGGCCCTCGACCTGCCGGACGGCAGCTCGCTGGGGCGGATCGCCGACGCCGCGCCGGCCCCCTGGGACGAGCTGCTGCGCAGCCACCGCGCCGCGCTCGCCGGCCTGGCGGCCGAGATCCGCGAGGTCACCGAGAACAACCGCGAGCTGCTGGCGACGTCCTACCAGGCGACGCGCGAGACCCTCGCGACGCTGGAGAGCGACGCCGCGACCTACTCCCCCGACGGGCGCACCTCGCCCGGCGACCGCAGCGGCCAGATCATCGACCGCTCGCTGTGACCCCCACGCACCCCGCACCCACCCCCACGCACCGACCGAGGAGCAGCACCCGATGAGCACCTTCTCCGGGCTGAGCACGGCGCTGAGCTCGCTGATCGCCCAGCGGCAGGCGCTCGAGGTCGCCGGGCAGAACGTCGCCAACGCGAACACCGTGGGCTACACGCGCCAGCGCGCCGAGCTCGGCGCCGTCGCCGGTGCCGGCACCCCGGCCATCTTCTCGACGCCGGCCGTGGCGAGCGGCGGCGTGCAGGTGAACAACGTCGCGCGCCTGGGCGACGCCTTCCTCGACGCGCGCCTGCGCACCACGACGTCGTCCGCGGCGTCGCTGCAGGAGATCGCCGACGCGGCCGCCGAGCTCGAGAAGACGCTCGGCGAGCCCAGCGCCACGGGGCTGTCGGCGCAGCTCGACACCCTGTGGTCGGCGTGGAACGACCTCGCCGCCACCCCGGACAAGGACGCCGCGCGCGCCGTCGTCCTCGAGGCCACCACGGCCGTCGTCGAGCGCATCGCGACGCTGCGCTCCGAGGCCGCCACGCAGTGGGGCGGCAGCCGCGACAAGCTCACGGCCCTCGTGGACCAGGTGAACGCGTCCGCGGCGTCCGTGGCCGACCTCAACGAGCAGATCCGAACCATCACCGCCTCGGGCGGCACGGCCAACGAGCTCATGGACGCCCGCGACGCCCTGGTGACGCAGCTGTCCGGCCTGGTCGGCGCCACGGTCCAGACGCGGGCGGACGGCCAGGTCGACGTGCTCGTCGGCGGCACCCCGCTGGTCAGCGGCGCCACCGCCCGCTCGCTCACCGTCGCCGGGTCGTCGCGGTTCGACGACGCCACCGCCGCCGGCGGCGCGCAGGCCGTGCACGTCGAGTGGGCGCACCGCCCCGGCGTCGCCGCCGGCGTCGACGGCGGCCGGGTCGCGGGCCTGCTCACCGTGCTCGCCCCCGCGGAGTCCGGCGGCCTGTACGCCCGCGCCGCGGCGTCGTACGACCAGCTCGCCACCGACCTCGCGGCCCAGGTCAACGCCATCCACACGACCGGGCGCACGCCCGACGGCGCCGCCGGCGGCCCGCTGTTCACCTTCGAGGCAGGCATGCCGCCGGCCCTGGGCCTGCGCGTCGCCGTCACGGACCCGGCGGACCTCGCCACGGCCGGCGCCGCCGAGGGCCCGCTCGGCGGCTCGGTCGCCGCGCAGATCGCCGCCCTCGCCGACGCTGACGACAGCCCGAGCGCCGCCTGGAGCACGATCGTCGTCGACCTCGGCGTCCGCACCGCCAGCGCCGGCGCCCGCGCCGACGTCGCCGAGGCCGCGCGGGCCTCGGCCGAGTCGCGGCGCATCGCACAGACCAGCGTCGACACCGACGAGGAGACGGTGAACATGCTCGCGTTCCAGCGGGCCTACGAGGGCGCCGCCCGCGTGCTCACCGCCGTCGACGAGATGCTCGACACCCTCATCAACCGCACCGGCGTCGTCGGGAGGTAATCATGATCGGCCGCATCACCCACCAGTCGATCCAGCACCAGTCGCTGGCGAACCTGCAGCGCAACCTCACGGCGATGAGCGCGCTGCAGAGCCAGCTGTCCTCGGGCAAGCGGGTCACCGTGCCGTCCGACGACCCGGCCGTGGCGAACGACATGCTGCGCCTGCGCGGCGAGCAGGCCGCGCTGGTGCGCCAGCAGCGCAGCGTCGCCGACGCCGACGCGTGGCTGTCCACCGTGGACAACGCGCTGGCCGCCACGCTGTCGGGCATGCGCGAGGCTCGCGACACGCTCGTGCGGGGCAACAGCGCCGCGATGGGCCAGGAGGCCCGCGACGCGCTCGCGGCCAACCTCGTGGGCGTGCGCGACGCGCTGCTCGACCAGGCCAACACCGCCTACATCGGCCGCCAGGTCTTCGCCGGCACCTCCGCCGAGAACGCGTTCGACCGCACCACGTACGCCTACAGCGGCGCGGTCGCCGGCACGACGCCGCCGGTCGAGCGGCAGGTCAGCGCCGAGGGCGCCGTGCGCGTCGACTCAGACGGCGCCGCCGTCTTCGGCGTCGGCGAGAACTCGGTCTTCGCCCTGCTGGACCGCGCCGCGGCCGCGCTGCGCGCCGGCGAGGACGTGTCCGGCCACCTCACCGAGCTCGACGCCCGCATGACGGCGGTCACGACCGAGGTCTCCTCGGTCGGTGCCCGCCACGCCCGGGTGCTGGAGGCGAAGGAGGCCACCGCCGACGAGCAGGTCGCCCTCAAGTCGCGGCTGTCCGCCGTCGAGGACGTCGACCTGGCCGAGGCGATCCTCGACCTGCAGCTGCAGGAGGTCGCCTACCAGGGCGCGCTGGGCGCCACGGCGCGCGTGCTCCAGCCGACCCTGCTGGACTTCCTCCGGTGAGCGCCGTGGCGACCCAGGAGGCGACGATGGACGGTGCGGCGGCCGGCGCCCCTGGTGGCGTGGCGGACCTGCCGGTGCGCGTGGAGGCCGTGGAGCCGCTGCCCGGCCTGGGCGGGCGCACGCGGTACACGCTGGAGCCGCTCGCCGACGCCGTCGGCGTGCTGGTGCTGCGCAGCGACGACGCCGCGGTGCGGCTGTTCCTCGCCGACCCGGCCACGTTCTTCCCGGACTACTCCCCCGCGCTCCCGGACGGCCTCGCCGCGCGGCTCGGCGCGGAGCCCGGGGCCGAGCTCCGCGTGCTCGTGGTGGTGCACCCCGCGGACGACGGCCGCGGCGTGCCGACGGCGAACCTGCTGGCGCCGCTCGTGGTGGCCCCGGCGGCCGGCCGTGTGGTGCAGGTCGTGCTCGAGGCGGACCTCCCGCTGCGGGCCCCTCTGGCCTGACCCCCGCCTCTCCCCTCTCGCCGTTCCGGGACTCGTTGGTGCTAGGGCTCCTGTGGACGACGCGCACGGGGCGGGCCCGGGGTGGTGTTGCCTCGGGGCATGCAGTCGCCCCGGCCGCTGCCGCCCGCGGTCCTCGAGCTCGCCCGCCGTCAGGCCGGGCTGGTCTCCGCGCGCCAGCTCGCCGACGCCGGCCTCGACGCGCGCCGCGCCCACGAGAAGGTCCGCCAGGGGCTGCTGGTGCCCGTCTGCCGCGGCGTGTACGACGTCGAGCCCACGCCGCCGCCGCTGCGGACCGCGGGCGCGGGAGCCGGGTGCGCCGCTTCCGCGGCACGGGCTCGACCACGACGCCGGACGGGTGGGCGGTGGCGCCGCTGCCCGAGGCGCTCGCCCAGGCGGTGCTCGCGCTGAGCAGCCTTCCGCGCGGGCGCGACCACGCCGTCGCGATCCTGGACGACGTCCCTGCACCGCGGCCTGCTCACGCCCGCCGGGCTGCGGGAGGCGCGCCGTTTCACGTGGCACCGGCCCGGCGCGCAGGCCACGCGCGCCTGGTGGGACCTGGCGGACGGCCGGTCCGAGTCCCCGGCCGAGACCTGGGCGCGGCTCTCCTGCGTCGACGCCGGCGTCCCGCCCGACGTGCTGCAGCTCGACCGCCGTGACGACGCGGGCCGGTTCGTGGACCGCGTCGACATGGCGTGGCGGCTCGTGGACGGCGCGTGGCTGCTCGTGGAGATCGACGGCCAGGAGGTGCACAGCCGCCCGGGCGCCCTCGTGCACGACGCCGAGCGGCAGAACCGGCTGCTGACCGGCGGCGACGTGCTCCCGCGCTTCAGCGGGTCGGCGGCCTGGCGCGACGAATGCGGGTCCCTGGTGATCCGAGGCAGAGGGGTCTGTCTCGGATCACCAGGGACCCGGAACGGCGGGAGCGATGCGTCAGGCGACCGTCGTGAGCTTCTGCGCGTCGTCGCGGGCCAGCTCGGCGCGGACCTCCTCGCGGGCCGCGGCCACCGGCGTCCGCTGGTCGAGGTAGACCACCTCGAGGTGCGGACGCTGCCGCACGCGGTAGCGCACCTGCAGGTGCCAGCGGCGGATCGCCCACACCGACGCCGCGGCGCACACCAGGAACGTGGCGATCGAGCCGATGAGGATGGCCCAGCGCGGGCCGAACGCCTCGCCGACCCACCCGACGATCGGCGAGCCGATCGGCGTCGCGCCCTGGAAGACCATCATGTAGAGCGCCATGACCCGCCCGCGCATGACCGGGTCGGTGGACATCTGCAGCGTCGTGTTGGCCGCCGTCATCATGGTCAGCGACGCCAGGCCCACCGGGATGCACAGCAACATGTACGAGTAGTAGCTCGGCATCAGCGCGTTGGCGGCCGTGGCGATCGCGAACGCGAAGCCGGCGCCGATCACCAGCCGCACCCGCGGCCGGTCGCGGCGGGCGGCCAGCAGCGCGCCCGTCAGCGAGCCGATCGCCAGCACGGAGCCGAGCACGCCGTACTCCCCGGCGCCCTTGCCGAACTCGACGCGCGCCATCATCGCGCTGGTGAGCTGGAAGTTGAGGCCGAAGGTCGAGACGACGGCCATCACGACCATGATCACGACGATGTCGGAGCGCCCGCGCACGTAGCGCACGGCCTCGCGGATCTGCCCCTTGGCGCGCGGCGCCTGCGGCAGCGTGCGCAGCTCGCGCACCCGCATGCAGGCCAGGGCCGCGATGGTGGCGGCGAACGTGACGCCGTTGATGAGGAACACCCACCCGGCGCCCACGGCCGCGATGAGCAGGCCGGCGACGCCGGGCCCGATCAGCCGAGCGGCGTTGAACGACGCCGAGTTGAGCCCGACGGCGTTGGAGAGGCGGTCGGCCGGAACCATCTCCGCGACGAACGTCTGGCGCACCGGGCCGTCGAGCGCGGAAACCACGCCCAGGGCCAGGGCAAGCACGTAGACGTGCCACAGCTCCACGGCCCCCGACAGGGTCAGCGCGCCCAGGACCAGCGCGAGCACGCCCATGCCGCCCTGGGTGGCCATCAGCAGCTTGCGCCGCGGCAGGCGGTCGGCGAGCACGCCGGCCCACGGCGACAGCAGCAGGAACGGCAGGAACTGCAGCGCGGTGACGAACCCGACGGCGGTGCCGGAGTTGTGCGTGAGGTCGGTCAGGACGATCCAGTCCTGGCCGATGCGCTGCATCCACGTGCCGACGTTGGCGACGAGGGCGGCGGCGAACCAGATGCGGTAGTTGACGTAGCGGAGTGAGGAGAAGGTTGCGCTCATCGAGTGACGGTCAGCTCGTTCCTTTTCTCGTCGGTGGACAGGGTCTGCCGGTACACGCGGCTACCGGCTCGAGGCGATCTGCGACAGCAGGTCCGACGCGCGCGCCAGGACCTCGCGCTCGTCCGGGGTGAGGGCGGCCAGCTGCTGGGCGAGCCAGGCGTCGCGGCGGCGCCGGGTCTCGACCACCTCGCGGCGGCCGTCCTCGGTGAGGCGGACGACGACCTGGCGGCGGTCGGTGGCGTGCTCGGCCTTCTCGACCAGCCCGAGCTCGGCGAGCCCGTTGACCGTGCGGGTCATCGACGGCGGCTTGATGTGCTCGTGCGTGGCGAGCGCACCGGGCGACATGTCGCCGTGCTGGAGCAGGGCCGTCAGGACGCCGAACTGGCCGACCGAGAGGTCGGCCTCCCCGCGCTGGGCGCGCAGCCGGCGGGTGATCCGCGACAGCGAGACGCGCAGCTCGCTGCCGAGGGCCGCCGGGTTCGTCCGCGCCCGGGACACGGGGCGAGTGGCTGAGGCAAGCATGTTCTTAGCCTAGGTCATTAGCACGGGTAATGACAGGGGGTAACGGCTCACACCAGCGGCCAGCCACGACGCGGTCAGCGAGCACCAGCAGGAACGCCAACGGGCGGTCGGGTGAAGCCATGCGGGTGCAAAGAGAAGGCCGGCGGCACGGGTGCCGCCGGCGGGCCGGCCCCGCAGGAGGGGCGGGCCGGGTGGCGAGGTCGTGCGGACGCCGAAGGGTGTGTGGGGTGCCTCGACGCCCGCACGACACCCCTCAGGACCGTGCCGGCCGCGGATCATGACGCGACGCGGAGGTGTCCTGCGTCACACGCGGCCTGAATGTCACGCGGAGATGCCGTACGGGCGCCGGCCGAGGGGGGACGACCGACGCCCGCACGGGATCGGGGGCCGTGCGGACACCGGACGGGTGTGTGGGGGGCGACCGGTGCCCGCACGTGTGCCGCCTGCGAGCCCGCGCGGTGCGCGGACCTCGTGGCCTGCATACCCCTCAAGACCCGTTGGCGGCCCCGTGATGACGCCGGCCCGGTGTGACCTCGGCCAATTCACCCGAGCCACCGCGGGCGCGGCGGGCCTACGCCGCGCTGAGCAGCACGATCGCCGCGGCGGCCGCGGCGAGCCCGACGGCCCGGCGCCGCCCCACGCGCTCGTGCAGCACGACGACGCCGAGCAGCACGGGGACGGCGGGGTACAGCGACGCGAGGGTCACCGCGACGGCGAGCAGTTGCTCCCGGGCCGCCAGGAGGTACAGCGTGAGGGCGAGCGCCGCCCCGGCGCCGATCACGAACGCCTTGGCGGCGTCCGGCGTCGCCACGCGCGCACGGCCTCGCCGCCGCGCGGCGACGGGCACCAGCACGACGACGGCCGCCACCCGGCCGGCGGCCACGGCCCACAGGCCGCTGTCCGTCCCCGCCATGGCCAGGCCGACGTACTGCACTGCGACGCCGACGCTCGCCACGAGCCCGTCGCGCACCGCCGTCGAGCCCGCCGACGCGCCGGGCGGCGAGCCCGCCGACGCGCCGGCCGCCGCGGCCGCCCCACCGCCTGCCACCAGCCACAGCGCCGGGAGCACGACGGCGATGCCCAGCCAGGCCGGCAGGGACGGCTGCTCGTCGAGGAACGCGACGCCGCACAGCACCGACAGCGCGACACCGGTGACGGCGCTGACCGGCACCACGGCTGTCATCTCGCCGCGCGACAGCGCCCGGTTGAGGAACAGCATCGCCAGCCCGCTGCCCACCCCGGACAGCGCGCCCCAGGCCAGGTCGGCGAGCCCCACTCGCTCGGCCGGCACCACGAGGGCGGCCACCACGGCGAACGCCAGGCCGCCGAGCTGCCCGATCCAGGAGACCGACGCGTAGTGCACCCGGCGGGACAGGATCCCGCCGGCGAAGTCGACGACGCCGTAGACGACGGCGGACGCGACCGCGAGCGCCGGACCGAGCACGTCGGCCTCCCGGAGGGTGCGTCAGGCCGCGGGCGTAGACCTCAGTCGCGCCCGTAGATGTCGCGGGTGTAGACCTTCTCGTCGACGTCGGCCAGGAGCTCGGCGCGGCGGTTGGCGACGATGACGTCGCTGCGGCGCTTGAACTCCTCGAGGTCGCGCACCACCGTGGAGCCGAAGAAGTCGTCCTGCTCGAGCGTCGGCTCGAACACGATCACCTCGACGCCCTTGGCCTTCAGCCGCTTCATCACGCCCTGGATGGAGGAGGCGCGGAAGTTGTCCGACCCCGACTTCATGATGAGCCGGTACATGCCCACCACCTTGGGGTTGCGGCGCAGGATGTCCGCGGCCACGAAGTCCTTGCGGGTGGTGTTGGCCTCGACGATCGCCGAGATGAGGTTCTGCGGCACGTCGCGGTAGTTGGCCAGCAGCTGCTTGGTGTCCTTGGGCAGGCAGTACCCGCCGTACCCGAACGACGGGTTGTTGTAGTGCGACCCGATGCGCGGGTCCAGGCCCACGCCCTCGATGATCTGCGCCGTGTTGAGCCCGTGCGTGGCCGCGTAGGTGTCCAGCTCGTTGAAGTACGCCACCCGCAGCGCCAGGTAGGTGTTGGCGAACAGCTTGATCGCCTCGGCCTCCGTCGCGCCGGTCAGCAGCACCGGCACGTCGTCCTCGTGGGCGCCCTCGAGCATGAGGTCGGCGAACAGCTTGCCGCGCTCGCCCTCGTCGCCCACCACGATCCGCGACGGGTGCAGGTTGTCGTACAGCGCCCGGCCCTCGCGCAGGAACTCCGGGGAGAACACGATGTGCCCTTCGGGGTGGCGCTCGCGCATCCGGTTGGTGAAGCCCACCGGCACCGTCGACTTCACCACGACGGTGGCGTCCGGGTTGACGTCCTGCACCTGGGCGATCACCGACTCGACCGACGAGGTGTTGAAGAAGTTCTGGTCGGCGTCGTAGTCCGTGGGCGTCGCCACGACCACCAGCTCCACGTCGGCGAACGCGGCCTTGGCGTCCGTCGTCGCCGTCAGCGACAGCGGCCGCTCGCGCAGGTACTCCTCGAGCTCCGGGTCCACGATCGGCGAGAGCCGCTGGTTGACCAGGTCCACCTTGCGCTGGTCGATGTCCACCGCCGTCACGTCGTGGTGCTGGGCCAGCACCACGGCGTTCGACAGCCCGACATAACCGGTACCGACGATCGCGATCTTCACAGCAGCTCGCCTTCTCTTCCGGCCCGGGGGCCTGCGAGGGTTGGGACGGAGCGGGTCCGGCTGCGCCGGGCTCCGCGCCCCGGGAGTCTAACGGTCACATAACGCTCTTCCCCTAGGGTGTGGGCGTGGTCACCACCTCGTTCTCCGATGCTCTCACCCGACTCGGCCTGCTCTCCGGCCGCCTCCCCCGCTTCATCACCGACGTCAGCGGCAACGGCGACGTCCTCCAGGTCGTCGCCGACGCCCGCAGCGTGACGAACCTCCCCGCCCCCGTGCGCCTCGCGACCCGCCTGGCGCCGAAGACGACGGCGCGCCTGCGCGTCGAGCAGTTCGTCGACGGCGTCGCGACCGTGTCGGTCGACGCGTCCGCGGGCGGCCTCCCGGCCCACAAGCTGCTCGGCCTCGCCGCCGGGCGCGTCGACGGCATGCTCGCCGCGCGCCGCCTGCCGGCCGGCTCGGTGCGCGTGCTGCCGGACGCGCGCATCACCCTCGACGTGCAGCGGCTGCTCGACGCCCGTGAGCCCGGCACCCGCGTGCAGGGCTTCGCGTTCCGCGACGGCTCCGTCGTCATCGACGAGGCCCCCGCGGCCTGACACCGCCGCACGACGACGAAGGGCGGGCCTCCCCGGTGGGAGGCCCGCCCTTCGTGTCCGGCGGCTCGAGGCGGCTACTTCACCGTCGAGCCGAGCACCTCGAGGCTCTCGGCGTTCTCCGTGACGTACGTCGCCGCCTCGTCGTCGGCGATCGCCGCCATCAGCGGGTCGAACCGGGCGCGGTCGAGCACCACGATCGACTGCCCGTCGTTGCTGCGCCCCGTGCCCGAGTAGGGCGCGGTGAGGAACGTGACGTCGTTGGTGCCGATCTCCCGGGCCCCCATGAAGAGGTCGGTCATCGTGGAGAGGTTCAGCTGGTCGTCGGTGGCGACCGACTGGCTCACGGTCCGCAGGAAGCCCGTCATCATCGTGATGTTGCTGCGGTTGTTGTTGACCTTGGACATGATCGCGCGCATCCAGTTCTGCTGGCGCTGCACGCGGCCGAAGTCGCCGTTGGACAGGCCGTGGCGCTGGCGGGCGTACGCCAGCGCCTCCTCGCCGTTCAGCACGTGGGTGCCGGCGGTGAAGGCGACGTCGCCGCCGTCGCTGATGTCCTCGGGGATGGTGATCTGGACGCCGCCCAGGGCGTCGGTCATCTTGACGAACGACTCGAAGTCCGTGACCGCGAAGTGGTTGATGCGCACGCCGGTGAGCTGCTCGACGGTCTCGATCATCAGCGCCGGGCCGCCGTAGGAGAACGCCGCGTTGATCTTCGCCTCGCCGTGGCCGGGGATCGGCACCCACGAGTCGCGCGGGATCGAGATGATCTGCGCCGACTGCCGGTCGCCGGCGAGGTGCACCAGCATGATGGCGTCGGTGCGCTGGGCGCCGGCCTTCCACTGTGTCGGGTCACCGGCGGAGATGCGCGAGTCCGAGCCCAGCACCAGGAAGTTCACGGCCTCGTCGTCCTCGGGCGCGACCTGCGGGCGGGCGGACTCGTCGATTTGCGCGAACGGGTCGCCGACGCTGCCGATGTTGCCCTCGAGCTGGCTCTTGAACCACCAGGCCGCGCCGGCGCCGCCGCCGACGAGCACCAGGGCCAGCACGCCGAGCACGGCGAGCGCCCGGCGCGTGCCGGAGGCCTTGGGGCGCCGGCGCGCGTGCCGCCGGTCCGCGACGGGCGAGGGGAAGGTGTCAGGCTGGGTCACGACAGGTGATCCTAGGAGTCGGGCCCGTGCTGATCGGGCGGGAGTTGTGTGCATGTGGGGTGCCACCTGCACGGATTGCGCTTGTTCAGGGTGATCCGACGGACATCAGCCCGTGACGAGGTCGTTGATCACGGTCCCGACAGAGCCGGCGTCCTCGCCGGTGTCGCCGCCGCCACTGCCGCCGCCGGTGTCATCTCCGGAGCCACCGCCGCCGGCCGGCGGCTCTGTCTCACCGCCGGGGTCCGGCGTCGTGGGCGCGCCGGTGTCGTCCGGGGTCGGGACGGTGGGGGTCGACGGCGCGGGCGTCGCCGAGCCACCGCCGCCACCCGTCCCGCCGGAGCCGCCCGAGCCGCCGGTGCCGCCGCCGGGCTGCTGCCCGCCACCGGTGCCGCCGGACCCGCCGCCGGGCTGCTGCCCGCCACCGGACCCGCCCGTGCCGGAGCCGCCCGTGCCGGAGCCGCCACCGGTGCTCGTGCCGGGGCCGCCCTGCGCGCCACCGCCGGAGCCGGCGCCCGCGCCGCCCGTGGCCGCGCCGCCGTTCGCGCTCCCCGCGGGGCGGTCGTCCTGGACCTCGCGCGTGCCCGTCACCGGCCCGGCGACGTCGGCGTCTGGCGTCGTGCTCGGCATGGCGCTCGGCGAGGCGCTGGGCGAGACGGAGACCGCGGGTGAGGCCGAAGGGCTCGGCGACCCGGCCGACGGCGAGGGCGACGTGGCGGACGGCGGCGTCGTCACGACCGAGACCGGCTCGGCCTCGGGGCGGCGCTGCTCGGCGGTCGCGCTGCCGACGGCGACCGCGCCGGCGCCGCCGAGCACCAGGCCCGCCGCGACGGCACCCCACACGGCAGGGCGCACCGCGGTGCGCACGCGCTCCGTGGCGTAGGCGGTGCGGTCGGCGAGGCTGCCGAGCAGCGCGGGGATCCGGCCGGGCGCCCGCGTGGGCCGCTGCTCGGACGGGCCGACGACGACGTCGTCGAGCGCGCCCCAGGCCCGCGGCAGGTCCTGCAGCTCGCGCAGCACGCGGTCGCAGTCGGGGCAGGCGTTGAGGTGGTGGGTCACCAGGTCGCGCTCGCGCAGCCGCACCCGGCGCGCCAGGTAGGCCGGCAGCAGGTCCAGGACGTGCGCGGTGCTGGGGTGGCGCCGCTCGCTCGCGCGGGCGTAGGCGGTGGTGACACCGAACCAGCGCGGGCTCGTGACCGGCGCAGCAAGCAGGGCGGTGCGGGTGCGCTCGTCGACGCCGGCGACGGCGGTGCGGACGACGTCGGGTTCCGCGCGGACCTCGTGGACGACCGGCGACCGGTCGAGGAAGTCGCCCAGAGCGAGCCCGGCGACAGGATTGCGCCTCGCCATCGATCCCCCTCGCGCTCCGCCGCAGCGGACCCCCCGCGCAGCGCCGCGATTCTAGGGAGCGAAGGTTGCGCCGAAGCGTCTCGGATGCCCCGGGAAGCGGATTTCACCCGCACTTGTGACGATGTTGTGACGATCGCTGGCAGGGCGCGGGTCGCGGTGGCCCTACCATCGACGGGGCGTCCGCGCGACGCGGACGCCGTGCTACCGCCGCGAACCACGGCTCGCGAACAGTCTCAGGGGGATTCCATGCACCCAGCGTCCTCGACGCCCGGGCGCGTGCTGCTGGTCACGCACTACTACGCGCCCGAGCGCGGCGCGCCGCAGCGCCGCTGGGACGCGCTGGTGCCCCGCCTGGCCGACGCCGGCATCGACGTCTCGGTGCTGGCGCCGCCCCCGCACTACCCGCACGGCGCCCTGCTCGACGACTCCCCGGAGCTGCGCCCGGGCTCCGTCTCGCGCGGGCGGCACGGCGAGCGCGTGGTGCGCGTCCGCTACCGCGAGCACACCCACCGGCTGCTGTCGCGCACGGTGGACCAGGCCGTCGCGGCCGCCAGCTCCGTCGTCCTGGGGCTGCGGCACTTCCGCGGCCGCGCGCACCGCCCGGACGTCGTGGTGGGCACCGTGCCCGGCATCCCGTCGATGTTCGCGGCCTGGATCCTCGCCCGGCTCCTGCGGGCCCGGTTCGTGGTGGAGATGCGCGACGCGTGGCCCGACCTCATCGCGCCCAGCGGCATCTTCCACTCCGCGCGCTCGACGCGCTCCCGCGTGCGCGCCGCGGCCACGACCGTGGTGCACCGCGTCGTCTCGCGCGTGCAGACCCGCGCCGACGCCGTCGTCACCACCACCGACACCTTCGCCCAGGTGCTGCGCGAGCGCGGCATCGAGCGCGTGGCCGTGGTGCGCAACGGCACCGCCTTCACGCCGCTGGACCGCGAGCCCGTCCCGGCCGCCGAGCGCCGCGCCCGCCCGTTCCGCGCCCTGTACGCCGGCACGATCGGGCGTGCCCAGGGCCTCGACGCCGTCGTCCGCGCCGCGGCACAGGTGGCCGCGGCCGGCCAGCCGATCGAGGTGCGCCTGGTGGGCGTGGGCGCGGACGTGCCGAAGCTGCAGGCGCTCGTGAACGTGCTCGACGCGCCCGTGACGATCGAGCCGCCCGTGCCGTTCGACCAGGTGCGCGACCTCTACGCGTGGGCCGACACGCTGGTGGTGTCGCTGCGCGACTGGCTGCCCCTGCAGTGGACCGTGCCGTCCAAGCTCTACGAGGTGATGGCCTCGGGCGTGCACGTGACGGCCTGCGTGGCCGGCGAGGCCGCCGACATCGTCTCGGAGGTGGGGGCCGGCGTGGTCGTCGTCCCCGGCGACGCGGACGCGCTCGCCAAGGCGTGGCGCGAGCTGGCCGCCTCCCCCGAGCCCGTCGTCGGCGACCCGGCCGCGGTCCAGTGGGTGGCCGAGCACGCCGACGACGACTCCCTGGCCGACCGCTACGCCCGGCTGCTGCACCGCCTGTCCACGCCCGCGACGAAGGTGCGCGCGTGAGCGCAGCCGCACGCGCTGGCGAGCTGGCGCGCAACGTCCGCTTCGCCGCGTCCTGGGGTCTCGGCGCTCTGCGCTCCGACCCGGCCTGGCTGCTGCTGCAGGCCGCGCGCCGCGCCCCCGCCCGCTGGAGCGCCCGCCTGGTGCCACTCGTGGAGCGCGTGGTGGGCGACGACGCCGCCCGGCCCGGCGGGCGGCTGCGCGCCGCGTGGGCCGCCGGCGACGTCGCGCCGATCCGTGCGACCCAGCCGCGCACGCGCACCGAGCGGCGCGTCCGCGAGGCGCTGCTCGGCCAGGTGGACGGGCTCTCGTTGGGTGCGGCCACCGAGACGCCCGACGGCGCCCCGCCCGCGCCCGCCGGGTCGCCGGCCGGCCCGGCCGCCGTGCACCACCACCTCACCAACTCGCTGCCGCACACCCAGAGCGGCTACACCTTGCGCACCCACGCCGTGCTGCGCGCCCAGCGGGCGGCCGGCCACCGCGTCACGGCCACCACCCGCGCCGGGTACCCGCTGACCATCGGCGCGATCGCCGCGCGCGGCACCGACGTCGTCGACGGCGTGCCGTACACCCGGCTCATCCCGGCCGCGCTGCCCGCCGACCACGGGCGCCGGTTCGCCGACGCCGTCGACCTGCTGGCGCGCGAGCTGGACGCCGCGGCGCCGGACGTCGTGCACGCCACCACGCCGTGGACCACCGGCGACGTCGCGCGGGCCGCCGCCCGCCGGGCCGGGCTGCCGTGGGTGTACGAGGTGCGCGGCCTGCCCGAGGAGACGTGGGTGGCCTCGCACCCCACGCCGGAGGCGCGCGAGCGCGCCGCCGCGTCCGAGCGGTACGCGCTGGTCCGCGCCAAGGAGACGGAGCTCGCGCTGGCCGCCGACGCGGTGGTGACGCTCAGCGGCACGATGCGCGACGAGCTCGCCGCGCGCGGCGTGCCGCCCGAGCGGATCACCGTGGTGCCCAACGCCGTCGACGACGCGCTGCTCCAGGCGCCGGCCCCCTCCCCCGCCGAGGCGCGCGTCGCGCTCGGCCTGACGACGGCGCGGTACGTGGTCGGCACCGTCTCGAGCGTCGTGGGCTACGAGGGCCTCGACACCGTGCTGCGCACCGTGGCGCTGCTGCGCTCGCGCGGCCTCGACGTCGCCGCCCTGCTGGTGGGCGACGGCGCCGCCCGGCCGGGGCTGGTGCGGCTCGCCGCGGAGCTGGGGCTCGGCGAGCACGCGATCCTGCCCGGCCGCGTGCCGCGGGACGTCGCCCGCACGTACCTCGCGGCGCTCGACGCCGTGCTGGTGCCGCGCCGGCCCGACCGCGTGACCCGGCTGGTGACCCCGCTCAAGCCGGTGGAGGCCGGGGCGATGGGCCGGCCCGTCGTGGCCAGCGACCTGCCGGCCCTGGCCGAGGTGCTCACGCCGATGGCCGGCGACGCCCCGGAGCCGTCGGGCCTGCTGGTGCCGGCCGACGACGTCGAGGCGTGGGCCGACGCGGTGACCCGCGTGCTCACCGACGACGGGCTGCGGGCGGCGCTTGTGACGCGCGGGCTGGAGAACGCCCGCAGCCGCACCTGGAGCCGCAACGCCGCCGTGTACGCCGAGGTGTACGCCGCCGCGCGCACCAGGCGCTGACGACACCACTCTGAATACCCGCTGCTGACACCCCTGAGGAGCCCGCTCGTGCCCCGTCCCCGGACCGCCCGCTCCCTGGCCGGCGGCGTCGCCGCGCTGCTCGTCCTCGTGCTCGCGGCCTGCACGGCCGGGGCGCCGGCCCCGG
>NZ_JAXUAK010000023.1:0-40660 GCF_046535855.1 Puerhibacterium sp. TATVAM-FAB25
ACCCCCCCCCCCCCCCCCCGCGCCGCCCCCCCGCGGCCCGCCCCGCCCCCCCCCGGCGCGTCCCCCCCCCCCCCCCCCCGGGGGGGCGGGGGGGGGGGGGGGGGGGGCCCGGGGGGGGGGGGGGGGGGGGCCCCCCCCCCGGCCCCAGGGGTCAGCGGCGCACCCCCGGGGTGTCGGTGCCGTTGCCGTCCCAGTCGCCGACGAGCGAGGAGTCGTCCTCCCGCCCGTAGTTGACGACCTTGTCGGCCTTCCCGCCCTGCAGGGAGTTCTGCACGTAGTACGTGCGGCCGCGGCGGACGGCGAGGGTGTCCTTGCCGTCGCCGTTCCAGTCGCCCACCAGCACGGCGTCGTCCGTCGTGCCGTACGGCAGGACGGTCGAGGCCTGGCCGTCGGCGAGCCTGTTGTTGAAGTAGTAGACGTTGCCGCGGCGCACGGCGAGGGTGTCCTTGCCGTCGCCGTCCCAGTCGCCCACCAGCACCGCGTCGTCGACGCGGCCGTAGGTGATCACGGTGCTCGCCTCGCCGTTGGCCAGCCGGTTGCTGAAGTAGTACGTGTTCCCGCGGCGCACGGCGATGGTGTCCTTGCCGTCGCCGTCCCAGTCACCCACCAGCGGAACGTCGCCCGACTTGCCGTACGTCATGACGGTGCTGGCCTCGCCCGACGCCAGGCGGTTGTTGAAGTAGTACGTGCGGTCGCGGCGCACGGCGAGCGTGTCGGTGCGGTTGCCGTCCCAGTCACCCACCAGCACGTCGTCGTCCGACCTGCCGTAGGCGAACACGCGGTTCGCCTCCCCGGCGGCCCAGGAGTCGTTGAGGTAGTAGAACTTCCCGTTCGACGTCGAGACGGTCTCGCAGCCGAGCCGCGGGTTGGAGCCCCGGGGCGAGTTGATCGCGTAGACGCAGATCGTGTGGTCGCCGGGCGTGACGGTGATCGTCCCGCCGAAGCCCGCCGTGCTGCGCCCGTACGTCTTGGCGACGTCCGGCCGGGAGCCGGTGGCCCGCAGCGTGCTGTGCATGACGCCGTCGACGTAGACGTGGAGGGTGACGGCCGTCGACGTGTCAGGGTCGAACGCCCAGCCCGCGACCCGGACCGTCGTGGTGCTCGTGCCCGCGACCGTCTCGAGCTCGCCCTTGGGGGGCCGGTTGCCCGTCGGCGAGCCGAACCAGGCCTTGAAGTAGTAGTGGAAGTTGCGGTTGCCGTACGAGGAGCACGAGTCACCGGTGCCGACGCCGGCGGCGAGCGCGGCCTTGTTCGGCTGGTACGGCGTGTAGTTGTACAGGCTCGCGGTGGCGATGTTGTCGATGTAGACGGCGGAGCTGCCGCACGCCGTGTTCGGGTGGTACCGCACCTGGTTGGTCGCGTAGGGCCGGTGCGCGTAGCGGGTGGGGTAGGCGGCATAGCGCTTGAGCTGCTGCGCCGCGGAGTAGACCTGGTTCGCGAAGCCCGCATACCGCGAGTCGCAGACGCCCCCGACGTTGTCCGGGCAGCCGAAGCCCAGGGCGCGCGAGTAGGTCCGCGCCGACTTGCCGGCCGTGGAGGTGACGAGGCCCTGCTCCTTCTGCAGGGTCACCAGCAGGACCTGCGGGTTGATGCCGCACGCGACGCCGACCTTGGCGATGATCGCCGCGGCCGACTCCCTGCTGGCACCCGTGTAGGCGATCGGGCACAGGTCCGTGGCGGCCCGCGTCGGGGTCGTCTCGCGGTAGTCCTTGAGGCACGTGTTGCCCGAGGAAGGGCGGCACGAGGCGCCCTTGGCCGCGACGAACGAGGCCACCTCCGACGTCGTCATCGCGCGGCCGTCGTACATGATGGCGTCGCTGATGATGTTGCCGGGGTCGAAGTCGGTGATCGCGGCGGCGCGCACCGGCCCGGCTGCCTGGGCGGACGGTCCGGAGGCGGCCTGGGCCGGCGACGTGAGCACGGCGGTCGTCACCGCGACCGCGCAGAGGGCCGCGACGAGCCGGACGCCGCGGGAGAGGCGGGCGCTCACGGGACCACCACCTCGCGGGCCTCGGAGGACCCCACGGTGGTGGGCGACTCGTACTCCAGGACCGCGCGCCAGGTGCCGCTGGAGAGCTGGCTGCGCGGCACCTCGAGGCCGCCGCACGACGTGGTCGCCACGTCGGGCAGCCCCTCGATCTGGCCCCGGGCGGTCGCGCCGTCCTTGGTCAGCACGAGCGTGCAGGTGCCGCCCTCCTCGTACACCGTGGCGTAGCCGGACGCCTCGACGGCTCCGGAGCCCGCGTTGAAGGCGAGGAACGACAGCTCGACGTCGGCCGTGGCGCGGGACGGGGCGGTCGGCGTCGGCGTCGGGGTGGCGGACGGCGTCGGCGTGGGCGTCGCCGTGGCCGTGGGGGACGGGGCCTCGGACGGCGTGGGCGACGGAGTCTCGGCGGGCTCGCTCGGGGTGGCGGACGGCGTCGGCGTGGGCTCGCTCGGGGACGGGCTGGCTGACGGGCTCGGGGAGCTCGTCGCGGACGGGCGGGGGGACGCGACGGCTTCGCTGTCTCCCGGTCTCCACACCGTCAGGTAGGCGATGGCCCCCGCCGCGCACACGGCGACGGCGATGGCGGCGATCAGGATCACACGGCGCAAGGTCGGCTCTCTCGACGGCTCGGCAAAGTCGCGACGACCGTAACCGACATGTCCGAGTTGCCTGCGGCGACTCGCGGGCGGCCCCCGGGCTCGCGCCGGGTCGCCCCCGCACCGCCGCGTCAGCGGCGCAGCCTCACCGACGCAGGGAGGCGACGTAGTCCTGGACGGCCTCGTAGGTGGGCAGCAGGCCCTGGGCGGCGGCCTCGGAGAGGCTGGGCGCGGCGGTGTCCTTGTCCGACAGCAGCGGGGTGATCCGGTTGCCGTGCCGGTCGGTGGTGGGCCACTGCAGCCCGACCGCGGGGTCGAGCGGGTTGATGCCGTGCTCGCCGCCGGGGTTGTAGCCGGTCGAGCACAGGTACAGCACGGTGGAGTCGTCCTCGAGCGCCATGAACGCGTGGCCGAGGCCCTCGCCGAGGTAGATGGCGCGCCGGTCGACGTCGTCGAGCAGCACGGAGTCCCACTGGCCGAAGGTGGGGGAGCCGACGCGCACGTCGACGACGACGTCGAGCACGGCACCCTTGGCGCAGGTGACGTACTTGGCCTGGCCCGGGGGCACGTCGGCGAAGTGGATGCCGCGCACGACGCCGGCGGCCGAGACCGAGCAGTTGGCCTGGGCCAGGTCGAGCGGGTGGCCGACCGCCTCGGCGAACGCCGGGGCCTTGAACCACTCGAGGAACACGCCGCGGGGGTCGCCGAACTGCTTCGGGGTGATCTCGAACGCGCCGGGGACCTTCAGCTCGCGGTACTGCATGGGGTCGGGACTCCTCGTCAGGGGGCGGGCGGGCCTTAGGATCCTACGCGTGAACGCTCCCACGGACGCCTCCGCGAACGCCCCGGTGAACACCCCGGAGGACGCCTCGGCGGGCGCCGCCGCCGGCCCCCTGGCCGGCACGCGCTGGCTGGTGGTCGGCGCCGCCGGGATGCTCGGCCAGGACGTGGTCGCCGCCGCCCGCGCGGCCGGCGCCGACGTGGCCGCTGCCGGGCGCGGCCAGGTCGACGTGACCGACCCGGCGAGCGTGGCCGCGGCCGTGGCCGGCGTGGACGTCGTGGTCAACTGCGCGGCATGGACCGCCGTCGACGACGCCGAGACGCGCGAGGCCGACGCGTTCGCCGTGAACGCCGTGGGGCCGGCCCACCTGGCCCGGGCCGCGGCCGCGGCCGGCGCGCGGATCGTGCACGTGTCCACCGACTACGTGTTCGACGGCGCGGCGAGCACGCCCTACGCGGAGGACGCGCCCGTGGCGCCGCGCTCGGCCTACGGGCGCACCAAGGCGGCCGGCGAGTGGGCGGTGCGGGCCGAGGCCTCCGACCACCTGGTCGTGCGCACCGCGTGGCTGTACGGCGCCGGCGGCGGCTGCTTCCCCAAGACCATGGCGCGGCTGGCGGCCGAGCGCGACCGGCTCACGGTGGTCGACGACCAGGTCGGCCAGCCGACCTGGACGGTCGACCTCGCCGACCTGGTCGTGCGGCTGGTGGCCGCGGACGCGCCGGCCGGCACCTACCACGGCACCGCGAGCGGCCAGGTGTCCTGGTTCGGCTTCACCCAGCAGGTCCTCGCGGCCGCCGGGCTGGCCACGGTGCTCGAGCCCACCACGAGCGAGGCGTTCGTGCGCCCCGCGCCGCGCCCGGCCTACTCCGTGCTCGGCCACGACGCGCTGCGTGCCGCGGGCGTCGAGCCCATCGGGGACTGGTCCGAGCGCTGGAGGGCCGCCGCCCCCGCCGTGCTCGGCCTCTGACCCGGCGCGGCGCCACGCCGTCGCCCCTCGAGCCGTCGTGCCCTCCCGGCGCGCCGCCCACCCGCTACGGTGGGCATCCCGGGAAGGAGGCGACATGCGCCCACGCGGACGTCCTGCCCCGCTGCCTCCCAACGCATGGCTGCGCTGGGACGTGGTCGGCCGGGTGCTGCCCCGCGAGCGGTCGCGGGTGCTGGAGATCGGCTGCGGCCGCGGCGCGTTCGGCTCCCGCCTGGCGCGCCGGCACGACTACACCGCCGTCGAGCCGGACCCCCTCGCCTTCGCCGTGGCGCGGGAGCGGGTGCTCGACGTCGCGCCGGGTGCGCGGGTGGTGCACGGCCTCGCCGAGGCGCTGGGGCCGGGGGCCACGTTCGACGTCGTGTGCGCCTTCGAGGTGCTCGAGCACATCGAGGACGACCGGGCCGCGCTCGCGGAGTGGTTCGGGCTCGTGCGCCCCGGGGGGCGCCTGGTCCTCTCGGTCCCCGCCTGGCAGGACCGCTACGGCCCGTGGGACGAGGCCGTCGGGCACTACCGGCGCTACGAGCCCGGCCAGCTGCTCGGCCGGCTGCGCGCCGCCGGCTTCGAGGACCCGGGGGTCCGGCTGTACGGAGCGCCCCTGGGCTACCTGCTCGAGCTCGCGCGCGACCGCCTCGCCGGCCCGGGCGGACCGGTGTCGGAGGAACGGACCATGGAGGGCCGCACGGCCCGCAGCGGCCGCGTGCTGCAGCCGTCGTCGGCCGTCACCGGCGCTGTCACGGCCGTGGGGACGTGGCCGTTCCGAATCCTGCAGCGCGCGTTCCCGACGCACGGCACGGGGCTGGTCGCCTGGGCGACGCGGCCCGGGTGACCGCAGACGACGACGCGGTGGCGCGCCGGAGCGCACCACCGCGTCGTCGTGACGTACCGACCTGTGTCAGCCGAAGTAGCTCTCGCACGCGATGCCGTCGTTGTCGCCGTCGAGGCGGTAGACGTCCGTGCCGGTCCTGCTCATCCCGTAGGCGAAGGCGGACTGCGCCTGGGACTGGGAGCTGAAGTCGCCGCAGTCGTAGTCGCGGTCCAGCGACCACGCCGGCGTCGTCGACCCGCCGCCCGATGGCCTCGGTGCCGGCTTCGGTGCCGGGCGGCGGACGCCGAGGGTGTCCTTGCGGTCGCCGTTCCAGTCGCCGGCCAGGGTGGTGTCGCCGGGGCGGCCATAGGTGAGCACCTTGGCGGCCTGGCCCCCGCGCAGGGTGTTGCTCATGTAGTAGGTGGCGCCGCGGCGGACCGTGAGCGTGTCCTTGCCGTCGCCGTCCCAGTCGCCGACCAGCACCTTGTCGCCGGCCCTGCCGTAGGCGACCACCGAGGCGGCCGGGCCGCCGGCGAGCCTGTTGCTCAGGTGGTAGACGTTGCCGCGGCGCACGGCGAGGGTGTCCTTGCCGTCGCCGTCCCAGTCGCCCACCAGCACCGTGTCGCCCGGCCGGCCGTAGCTGACCACGGCCTGTGCGCTGCCGCCCGAGAGGCGGTCGGTGAAGTAGTAGGTGGCGCCGCGGCGCACGGCGAGGGTGTCCTTGCCGTCGCCGTCCCAGTCGCCCACCAGCACCGTGTCGGTGGTCCTGCCGTAGCGCAGCACGGTCTCGGCAGTGCCGCCGTTCGCCCTGTTGGTCACGTGGTAGGTGTTGCCACGGCGCACCGCCAGGGTGTCGCTGCGGTTGCCGTCCCAGTCGCCGGTGTAGACCCGGTCGTTCTCGGCGCCGAACTGGAAGACGCGGTTGGCGGACCCCGACCACGCGTCGTTGAGGAAGTACTGCCGGCCGCTGCCGCCGACCTCCCGGCCGTCGGCGGAGGCGGGGGCGACGGCGAGAGCCGCCGTGGCGCCGAGGGCGAGGGCGGCGACCACGCCGCCCAGGACCCGGGCACGCTGCATGATGCGCATCGATGTCGCTCCTGGTCATGCCCGGTCCGTCGCCGGGCGCGAGCGGGAGCCTAGGGGGAGCGGGTCACCGCGCGGCGCCGGCGGACGGGTGAATTCGTCCGGCGGTGCGCCGCCCGCCCGAGCGGCCGGCCGTCGGCGCTCAGCCGTCGAGCAGGCCCAGCAGGTAGGTGCCGTAGCCCGACTTGGTCAGCCTCTCGGCACGCTCACGCAGCTCGTCGTCCGACAGGAAGCCGCGCCGCCAGGCGATCTCCTCCGGGGCGCCGATCTTCAGGCCCTGGCGGTTCTCGATGGTGCGCACGAAGTCGGAGGCCTCGAGGAGCGAGTCGAACGTGCCGGTGTCGAGCCAGGCGGTGCCGCGCGGCAGCACCTCCACCTGGAGCCTGCCGGCCTCGAGGTAGGCGCGGTTGACGTCGGTGATCTCGTACTCGCCGCGCGCCGACGGCTCCAGGCCCTTGGCGATCTCGACGACGTCGTTGTCGTAGAAGTACAGCCCCGGGACCGCGTAGTTGGACTTGGGCTTGGCCGGCTTCTCCTCCAGGGAGAGGGCCTTGAAGTGCTCGTCGAACTCGACCACGCCGTAGGCGGTGGGGTCGGCGACCCGGTAGGCGAAGACGGCGCCGCCGTCGATGTCGCCGAACCGCATGAGCTGGCTGCCCAGGCCGGGGCCGTAGAAGATGTTGTCGCCCAGCACCAGCGCTGCCGCGTCGGTGCCGACGAAGTCCTCACCGAGAACGAACGCCTGCGCCAGGCCGTTGGGCTCGGCCTGCACCGTGTACTCGATGTGCACGCCGAACTGCGAGCCGTCACCCAGCAGGCGCCGGAACTGCTCGGCGTCGTGCGGCGTCGTGATGACCAGGATGTCCCGGATGCCCGCCAGCAGCAGCGTCGACAGCGGGTAGTAGATCATCGGCTTGTCGTAGACGGGCACGAGCTGCTTGCTCACGCCGAGGGTGATGGGGTGCAGCCGGGTGCCGGACCCACCGGCCAGGATGATGCCGCGCATGGTGCCCCATTGTGCCCGACGCCCGGTCCTCAGGCCGTCTGCCGCCGTTCCTTCGTCGACGCGGCCACCTCGGCCTGCTGCCGGACGTACAGCGCGCCGGCGATCGCGAGCCGCAGCGGCGCCTGGTACCAGCGGTCGTAGCGGGCGAACAGGTAGCGGCGCGCGCTCGCGTGGTGGGCGCGGATCATCGGGGCGGGGGAGTGCTTCCACGACGTGCCCTGCAGGTGCGTGACCTCCGCCTCCGGCACGTAGAGGTTGAGCCAGCCGCCCTCGCCGAGCCGCTCGCCGAGGTCGACGTCCTCGAAGAACATGAAGTACCGCTCGTCGAACCCGCCGACCTGCTCGAACGCCTCCGGACGCAGCAGCAGGCACGCCCCGGACAGCCAGCCCACCGGGCGGCGCTCCCCGTGCAGCGACGCGTCGCCCTCGCGGTAGCGCGCCGTCCACGGGTTGCCCGGCCAGACCCGGCTGAACAGGGCGTGGCCGGCGCCGACCTTGAGGGACGGCACCGCGCGGGCGGACGGGTAGACCGTGCCGTCGGCGTTGAGCACCCGGGGGCCCACGCTCCCGGCCCGCGGCTCGGTGGTCGCGGCGTCGAGCAGGACGTCCAGCGCGCCGGGCGCCCACCGCAGGTCCGGGTTGGCGACCACGAGCCACGCCGCCGTCGTGCGGGCGGCGCCGAGGTTGGCCGCGCGCCCGTAGCCCACGTTGCCCTCGGGGTGGCGGACGACGACGGCGCGGCCGGCGCCCACGAGCTCCTCGACGACCGCGCTCGGGCCCCCGTTGTCCACGAGCGTCAGCTCGACCGGCCGGCGGGTCGCGTCGCGCAGCGAGTCGGCGAAGTCGCGCAGCTCGTCGCCGGGGTTGAACACGACGCACACGACGTGCACGAGGTCCCGGTCGGGCACGGCGCCGTCGGGTCGAGGGGGTGCGGGGGTCATCGCGGGGAGCGTACAGGCCGCGCCTGGGCGGTGCGCCACGGGCGCGGGGATCGGCGCCGGGACGTGGCCGACGACACTGCGGCGGCATGCCGAGGGCCGCCGGAGGCGACAGACTGTCGCCATGCCTGTCGCGCGGCGCACCCGCCTCCTCGACGTGCTGCTCACCGTCCTCGTGGCGGGGGTCGCGTGCTCGTGGGCCCTGCTGACCCCGCCGTTCCAGGCCCCGGACGAGCCGCAGCACCTCAACAGCGTGGTGCGGCTCGCCCACGGCGGCGGCTGGCCGCCGCCCCGCGAGGCGGCGATGTCCCTGTCGATCCGCGAGGCTCGCCAGGAGGTGGCCTACGGCACCGACGTGCCGGGGCGGTTCGCCGACCGCGACGACCGCCGGCAGCTCGTGGACGCCACCCCCGTGCCCGCCGCCGAGCGCGTCCGCGTCGACGCGGACAGCTCGCAGCCGTACGGGTCTCCCACCAACCCGGCCGACATCGACCAGATGACGCAGCACCCGCCGCTGTACTACGCGCTCGGCGCCGGGGTGCTGCACGCGCTCGGCCTCGCGGACGGGCGCTGGGACCTGCAGCTGCTGGCGCTGCGGCTGCTCGACGTGCTGCTGCTGGTCCCGGTGGTGCCGCTGGCGTCCTGGGCGGTGCGGCGGCTCACCGGGTCCGCCGCGGCGGGGCTGCTGGCCGGGACGTTCACCCTGTTCGTGCCGCAGGTGGGCCACGTGCTGGGCGCGCTCAACAACGACGCCCTCGTGACCCTCGTGGGTTCCGTGGTGACCGCGCTGTGCGTGCGCGTGCTGACGGGGGACGGCTCCTGGCGCACCGCCGTGGCCGTGGGCGCCGTCGTCGGGGTGGGCCTGCTGACCAAGATCATGGCCGCGTTCCTGCTGCCCGTCGTGGCGCTGGCGTACCTGCTGGCCCCGCGCGGGGCGAGGCGTGGCGCGGCGTCGCTGCTGGCCCCGGCCGGGCGGGTGCTCGTCATGGGCGTGACCGCCCTGGTCGTCGGCGGCTGGTGGTGGGTGCGCAACCTGCTCGTCCTGGGCACCGTGCAGCCCGTCGGCGTCGAGATCCGGCTGTCGGACCTCGAGCCGGAGGGTCCGGTGACGTACGTCGCGACGGCGTGGCCGCGGCTGGCGCGCAGCTTCTTCGGCGACCTGGGCTGGCTCGACGTCCGCACGCCCGCGGCCTTCTGGCTCACGGCGACGGTGGTGCTCGGCGCGCTCGCCGTCGTCGCGCTGACCACCCGGGGGCTGCGCCGCAGCGTGGGCACCCTCGTGGCGCTTCCGGCCACCCTCGCCGTCGCGGTGCTGGCCAACGGCTACGGGTTCTACGCCGAGCACGGCCGCCTCACCGGCCACCAGGGGCGGTACCTCTACGCCGGGCTGCTGGCCCTCGCCGTGGTGGCCGCGATCGCGCTGTGGCGGCTGGCGGGCCGCGACGAGCGCCGCGCGGCGGCGCTGGTGCCCTTCGTCACCGTGGCCGGGCTGACCGTGACCTGCTACGGGCTCGCGCTCGGGTTCACCGGGTTCTACCGGGGCCCGGGGGAGTCGCTCGGCGAGGCGGCCGACCGCTGGGCGGCCTTCAGCCCGGTGGGGGCCCCGTGGCTGGTGGCCGTCCCGGTGCTCACCGGCGTCGTGGCGGTCACGGCAGTGCTCGTCGGCGTGCTGCACGCGCTGGCCACGCGGCGGGACGCGCGGACCGCGCCAGCGCTCGGGCGGGCGCCCGTCCCGGTGTGACGGCGCCGTCGGGCCCGGCCGGGCCGGCGGTCCGGGCGGCGCGGACCGCGAGCACCACGGCGCACGCGGCCGCGGCGGTCAGGACGACGGCCGCGACGGCGGCGGCCCACGCGGCGCCGGTGAGCGCCGGGTAGCCGGTCGCCGTCTCCAGGGGCCGGTCGAGCGCGGCGCCGGGTGCGCTGGGCTCCCCGGCCCGCAGCCACTGCACCACGTCCACGAGGACGACGCCGGCCCACGCCAGGACCGCGACCGGCCACCGGCGCGGCGCCCACGCGAGGCCGGCGGCGACGCCGAGCGCCACCGGCAGCACCACGGGCAGCAGGTAGCGCGGGTACAGGCCGCCCCCGGTGGTCGCGTAGGTGAGCTGCACGCCCAGCGCGACGCCGGCGGCGGCCACGGGCAGCAGCACGAGGAGCACCCGCAGGGCGCGCTCCCGCCCGCCGCCGGGCACCCGACCGCGACTCGCTGCGCCCGGTGCCCGGCCCCGCAGACGGCGCCCCACCACGGCCACGACGGCGCCGAGGAGGGCGACCGCCAGCGGCAGCCCGACGAGCACGTCGACGGCCCACGCGCGCGGGACCGCGGGGCCCCACCAGAAGAGGTTCGGCAGGCGGTCCCAGGTCTCCGGGTCGGCCAGCACCTCGGGGAGCGTGCGCACCTCCCGGCCCTGGTTCTCGGCCGCCCACTCGGGGTGGCCACCGGTGATGTTCCCCGTCAGCCGGACGTTGCGGGCGTAGAACCAGCCCGCCGTCCCCACCACCGCGACGACGGTGGCGAGCGTCAGCGCGGCGGTGCGGGCGACCTGGCGGTGCAGCAGGCCGGCGACGCCGGCCGCCAGGAGGCAGACCGCCGCCGTGATCATCGCGGACGTGCGGGTCAGGGCGCAGGCGCCCGCGACGGTGGCCGTCGCGGCCACGAGGGGCCACGCCACCCCCGCGCGCACGAGGCGCGCCACCAGCCCCAGCAGCACCGTGACGAGCAGGGCCGCGAGCAGGTCGTTGAACACCGTGCCGCTCACCTGGGCCACGACGGCGCTGCACGCGACCACGAACGCCGCGACGGTCGGCAGCGGCGAGCGCGGGCCCGTCAGCCCCGCCGCCGCCCAGCGCGCGACGACCACGAGGAGGGCGGCGAGGACCGCGCCCAGCAACCGGCCGGCGTACAGCGCGACCACCGGGTGGCCGGCGTCGGCGAGCGGGCCGACGAGCGGCGCGAGCAGCAGGTAGTACAGCGGCGGGTGCTGCGCGGTCCACTGCACCTCGGGGATCCACGCGTGCTCCGGGCGCAGCGCCAGCCCCTCCTCGAAGACCGGCAGCCGGCCGTGCCACACCTGGTAGGCGTAGTCGAGGTGGGCCTGCTCGTCGCCCGAGACGAACGGGGCGACGGCGAACGCCTGCACGAGCGCGAACGCGGCCGCGGCCGTCGCGCTCAGCGTGAGAGCCAGGCGGTCGGTCGTGCTCGCCCTGGCTAGGGTGTGGGTCACACGCCCAGCCTAGGGAGGCGCTCCTCCTGCGGCCGGGACCGTCGTCGACGCGCTCGACCACCCACGGAGGTCTTCTGGTGCCGCTGCCGCCGCTCACGCCGTACGCCCGGCTCCGCTGGGACGTGGTGTCCCGTGTCCTCGACGCCGAGCTGCCGGTCGCCGGTGCGCGCGTGCTGGAGGTCGGCTGCGGGCAGGGCGCCGTGGGCGTCCGCCTGGCGGCGCGGCACGACTACACGGGCGTCGACCTCGACGGCGCGAGCGTGGAGGTGGCGCGGCGGCGCATGACCGAGGCCGGGCTCGGCGCCACGCTGGTGCACGGCCCGCTGGCCGAGGTCGACGACGCCGAGGGCTTCGACCTCGTGTGCGCGTTCGAGGTCGTCGAGCACATCGAGGACGACCGGGCGGCCGTGGCCGAGTGGGTCGCCCGGCTGCGCCCCGGCGGCCTGCTCCTCGTCTCGACGCCCGCCTGGCCGTCCCGGTACGGCGCGATGGACGAGGCCGTCGGGCACTTCCGCCGCTACGAGCCGCGGGCGCTCGCCGGCCTCCTGAGCGGGGCCGGGCTGCAGGAGGTCGGCACCCGGCTGTACGGCATGCCGCTCGGCTACGTCCTGGAGGCGGTGCGCAACCGGATCGCCCACGGGCGGCTGGACGTGCGGGAGCAGGACGTGGCGGACCGCACGGCCCGCAGCGGCCGGCTCTTCCAGCCGTCCTCGGCGGTGCAGGGCGCGGTCATCGCCGCCGGCACCTGGCCGTTCCGGGTGGTGCAGCGGGCCTTCCCGGGCGCCGGGACGGGCCTCGTGGCCTGGGGCACGGCGCCCGGGCGCTGACCGGCCGTCGCGGGCGCGGCGACCGCGTCCGACCGCGTCCCGGGCCCCGTCCGGTCCGTGCGCGGCGCCGCGCCCGGCGCGCGTCAGGCCGCGGGCGCGGCGTCGGTGACCCCTTCCTGCGCGACGAGCCGCTCGCGCCGGGCGGGGTCGGCGTCGAGCGCGGCGGCGGTCGCGGCGGAGACGAGGACGACCGAGCCGCCGTCGGCCCAGACCGCGACCAGGCGCCGCAGGACGTCGGGCAGCGGCCCGTCGCCCCGGACGAGCACGCGCGCGCCGGGGGCGGCGCTCGCGGACCCGTCGGCGGCCCACGCGAAGAGGTCGTCGTGGGCGACGGCGACGTCCCCCGCCTCGAGCGCCGGCGCGGCCGGGTCGGGCGCGGGGGCGGCGAGGACGACGTCGGCGTAGGTCATCACGGCGGAGGCGGCGTCGACGGCGCCGCGGGGCAGCGCGCCGGGGAACGTGCGGGCGAGCGCGGGCAGGGCGACGGCGACCACGTCGCGGGCGCCGTCGTGGCGCTCCGGGTCCGCCGTGACGACGACGTCGGCGGCGCCGTCCCGCGGTCCGCCGCCCGCGTCAGGGGCCGGGACGCGCACGGTGGCGCCGCAGCGCCAGACGGCGAGCGCCCAGACCGCCGTGCGCCAGTGCGCCGGCAGGTCCAGCAGCACCGTGGCCCCGGGCGCGGCGTCGAACTCCTCGACGAGCAGGTTGGTCGTCTTGCTCACCCAGTTGTCGAGCACGGCCCCGGACAGCTCGATGCGCTCGCCGTCGTCGCCGTACCACGTGAGCCGGGGGCGGCCCGGGTCTCCCGACAGTCTTTTCGTCAGCTCGTCGACCGTCTTGAGCATTCCGCGTGCGATGTTCACCACATCAGGGTATAAGCGCGCCGACGATGACGCCGATTATGGGTGAAATGCGCCTCGATACCGATCACTAGCACATTCTGGCTTGACGCACCCGAAAGACACGCGTGTAATTCCCGGTATGCAGTTTCCCTAGAGCGTGGAGGGGCACGGGGATGTGGAACTTGCTGGACGGGGACGATCTCCCGTCTGACGCCGACCGCCGTCCGGAGCGCGTCGCGCCGGTGCTGCCGCTTTTCGGCGAGCAGCCCGACGACGCATTGCTGGGGTGGCAGGAGCGCGCCTTGTGCGCGCAGACCGACCCCGAGGCTTTCTTTCCCGAGAAGGGCGGCTCGACGCGCGAGGCGAAGAAGGTGTGCGGCAGCTGCGAGGTCCGCGCGGAGTGCCTCGAGTACGCGCTCGAGAACGACGAGCGGTTCGGCATCTGGGGCGGGCTGTCGGAGCGGGAGCGCCGCAAGCTGAAGCGCCGGGCGGTCTGACGCCGGCGTGCACGGGCCCCGGCTCGTGCGCGCCGCGCCGAGGCGCGGCAAATCCCACGGCGTCCCTCCGCGCCACCGCATGATGACCGTGCGATGAGTGCTCCCGACATCACCCAGCTCCACGGCCCCGGACCGGACGGCCCCGTGCCCCCGGGCGCGGCCCTCGACGTGGTGCACGCGCTCACCGGGGCGCTCCCGCAGGTCGTGAGCGTCACCGCCGTGGTCGTGACCCGCGGCCGCAGCCCCTTCCTGGCCCCCACGCTGGCCGCCGTGCGCGCGCAGGACCGCGTGCCCGAGCACGTCGTCGTCGTGGACGTCGACGCGCCGCGCACCACCGGCTCCACGCTCGACCTGCGCCTCGACGACGCCCGCTTCGTGCCCGCGTCGGGCGCCCGCAGCCTCGGCGAGGCCGTCGACGCCGCCCTCGAGGCCGGTGCCGCGCCCGTCGACGGCTGGCTGTGGATCCTGCACGACGACTCCGCGCCCGAACCGGACACCCTGGCGCACCTGCTGCGCGCCGTCGAGCACACCCAGGCCGTGGCCGTCGCGGGCTGCAAGCAGCGGCGCTGGCCGGTCGCCGAGGACGGCACGCCGCTGGACCCGGGCGCCGACCGCGGCCTGCTCGTCGAGGTGGGCGTGACCGTCTCGCCGCTCGCCCGGCGCATGACCGGCATCGACGACACCGAGATCGACCAGGGCCAGCACGACGCCCGCGAGGACGTGCTCGCGGTGGGCCTCGCCGGCGCGCTCGTGCGGCGCAGCGTGTGGACGGAGCTGGGCGGCACCGACCCCGAGTACGGCGCTTTCGGCGACGGCCTCGACCTGTGCCGCCGCGCGCGCCGCGCCGGGCACCGCGTGGTCGTCGTGCCGGACGCCGTCGTGCACCACGCCCAGGCCTCGCTGCTCGGCCTGCGTGAGCACCCGCAGGGCCCGCCCGACGAGAGCGCCTCCCACGGCGCGCGCCGCCGCAGCCAGCTGCACCACCGCCTCGTGCACGTGCCGCCGTGGCTGCTGCCGGTCGCGCTCGTCGCGATGCTCGTGTGGGCCCCGGTGGCCGCGATGTACCGGCTGGCGCTCAAGCAGCCCGGCCCGGCGCGCGACGAGATCGTGGCCGCCGTGTGGAACGCGGCGCGCCTCGCGCCGCTCGCGCGGGCGCGCCGCCGGGTGGCCCGCACCAGCCGGCTGCCGCGGCGCGTCCTGCGGCCGCTGCTGGCCGGCTGGCGGCAGGTGCGGGCGGAGCGGCACGACGTCCGCCTGGCTCGGGCCGAGGCCAACCGCAGCCGGCGCGTCCCCACCGACCTCGAGCGGGCCGAGCTGCGCGAGCTCGCGCGCCGCCGGCGCACCGGGCTCACCCTCGTGCTGCTCGCCGCCCTCGGCCTCGCGGTCACGGTCTTCGGGCCGTGGCAGGGCGTCCTGGCGCAGGGCGGCCGCGTGGTCGGCGGTGCCCTGCTGCCCGCCCCCGGCACGCTCGGGGACGTGTGGGCCGCCGCCACCGCCGGCTGGGTCGAGACCGGCCTGGGCACCGCGGCGCCCGCCGACCCCCTCCTGGTGCCGCTGACGGTCCTGACCGCCCTGGCCGGCGGCTCGCTGCAGCTCGGCGTCGACCTCCTGCTGCTGGCCGCCCTGCCGCTGGCCGCGCTCGGCGGCTGGTTCGCCGCCGGGGCGCTGACCCGCTCACCCTGGGCCCGCGCCGCGGCCGCGCTCGGGTGGGCAGCGGCGCCGTCGTCCCTCGCCGCGCTCGCCGGCGGCCGCCTCGGCACGCTCGTCGCCCACCTCGTGCTGCCGTGGGCCCTGCTGGCCGCGCTGCGGGCGGTCGGCGTCCAGGCCCGCGACGTGCTCGACGTCCCGGAGGCCCGGGACCCCGCGGAGCCGGCCCCCGAGCGGACCCGCGAGCGGGCCCCGCGCGGGTCGCTCGGTGCGCTCGGCGCCGCCGGCCTGCTCCTGGCCGTGGCCGTGTGCGCCGCGCCGGTGCTGCTGCCGGTGGCCGTCGTCGCGGCCGTGCTCGGCGTGCTCGCCGCGCCTCGCACCCGCCGCTACCTGCCCCTCGCGCTGCTGCCGTCGGTCGTGGTCGCGGCGCCGTTCTGGCTCGCCGTGGCCCGCACGTGGTCCGACGGCGGCTGGCGGCTGCTGCTGGCCGAGCCGGGTGCCGCGGTGCCCGCAGGCGCCGCACCGCAGCCGTGGCAGCTGCTGCTCGGGCTGCCGGCCGAGCCCGCCGCGTGGTTCGGCCTGGACGAGGGCGGCGGTCCGGCGCTCGCCGTCGTCGGCCTCGTGGGGCCGTGCCTGCTCGGTGGCCTCGTGCTGCTGCTGGCGCTGGTCGCTCTCGTGGGCCGGCGCGCCGCCGGCGGGGTCCGCGTCGCGTGGTTCGTCGCGCTGTGCGGGCTCGCCGCGGGCGTGCTGGCCGTCGCCGCGGGCGCGTGGCCCGGGCCGGGGGCGAGCGTCGTGACGCTCGCCCTGGGCGCCGCCGCGCTGCTCGGCGTGCGCGCCGGGCTCCCGGCGGCCGGCACCGAGGCCGGCCACCCCCGGCGGCGCGTGGCGCGCTCCCTCGCCGTCGCCGGCCTCGTCGTGGCGCTCGTGCTGCCTGTCGCCGCCGCGGCCTCGTGGACGCTGGCCGAGGCGCACGGCCACCGGGTCGGCGACCTGCGGGCCACGGCCACGCCGGTCGTGCCCGCCGTCGGTCGCCAGATGCAGGACTCGGGCCGCAACGCCCGCGTGCTGCAGCTCGAGCGGGACGACGAGGGCGTCGTCGGCTACGCCCTGATGCACGCGGACGGCACCGCGCTGACCGACGCGTCGACGGTCGTGCGCGGCCGCGACGCCGGGACGGCCGACCTGGCCGCCGGGCAGCCGCAGGCGGGCGACGGCCGGCTCGACGCGGTGGCCGCCGACCTGGCCGCCGGGCAGGCGCCCGACCTCGCCCCGCGCCTGGCCGACCTCGGCGTCGGCGCGGTGCAGGTGCCGCCGGGCGCGGACCGCGACCTGGTGACGACGCTCGACATGGTGGCCGGCCTGACCCGCGTCACCGAGGGCGAGGGCACCCTGCTGTGGCGGGTCACGCCGGAGGGCGAGCCCGCCCCGGGCTGGGCGCGCCTGACGGACGCGGCGCCCGGCACGGGCGACCGGCCCGAGGTGCTCGGGGTGCTGTCCTCGCACGGCCTGCGGGTGCGCGACGACGTCCCCGTGGCGTCCGACCCCGAGACCGTGCGGGTGGTCGTCCTGGCGTCTGCCGCCGACCCGGGGTGGCGGGCCACCCTGGACGGCCGCCGGCTCACCGCCGTGGAGGCCGGGGGCCTGCAGGCGTTCGAGGTGCCCGCCGAGGGCGGCCGCCTGCGCGTCGACTACGTGGACCCGCGCCAGCCGCTCTGGTTCGCCGTCGGCGGCGCCGTCCTGCTCGTGTTCGTGCTGCTGGCGCTGCCCGTCGGGCGCCGGCGAGGGAGGTGACCGTGGCGAGGAAGTCGGCCACGAACGAGGCCGGGCAGGAGGCCGTGCCGGCCGCCGGCACGCGGGTCGAGAGGTCCGCGGGGCGGTCCGCCGGCCGGACGGCCGCCGGGGCGCGCCGCGCCGGCACCCGCACCGTCGTGCGCTGGGTCGGCCTGGCCGTCACCGGCGTCGCGGTCGTCGGCGCGACGGGCGCCGTCGCCGCCGTCGGGCTGCCGTGGGCGCAGGCCCTGACCGGCGGCGGGCCCGCCGCCGAGCCGGGCGCCGCGCGCACCGTGGCGGTCGACCCGGCGCCGGCCACGCTGGTGTGCCCACAGCCCGCGCGGCTGCCGGAGGGCAGCGACGTCGGCGACGACCAGTTCCAGGCCGCGCCGGTGCGGACGACGTCGACCTACGCCCTGGCCGTCGTGGGGTCGCTCGCGCAGGCCCCGCGCGTGTCCGCGCTCGACGGCGGCGGGGAGCGAGACCTCGTCCGGGGCGCCGCCGGCTCCGCGACGGCGGACGAGACGTCCGGCGGCGTCCTGCTGCGCGCCCGGCCCGACGCCGAGGGGCCGTTCCGCGCGGCCGGTGCCCTGGCGTCGGTCACCACGGCCGGCGACCTGCGCGGCCTCGCCGCCGGTGCCTGCACCGCGCCGGCGATCTCGCAGTGGGTCGTCGGCGGCAGCACCGAGGTCGGCTCGAGCGCGATGCTGGTCGTGCAGAACCCGAGCGAGCGCGCCGCCACCGTCACGCTCACCGTCCACGGCCCCAGCGGCCAGGTGGCGCTCGGCAGCAACGGCTCGTTCGTGCTCGGCCCGGGGGAGTCCCGCGAGACCCGCCTCGAGGCCGCGGCGCCGGACCAGCGGCGGCTCGCGGTGCACGTGACCTCGTCCGGCGCCCGGGTCAACGCGCACCTGCAGGCGCAGTCCATCGACGGTCTCGTGCCGCAGGGCGTCGACCTGCTGACGCCGGGCGCCGAGCCCCGCCGGACCGTCGCCGTCCCCGGGATCGTCTCCGGCGGCCAGGCCGTGGACGACCCGCACGCGCCGCAGCTGCGGATGCTCGTGCCGGGCGAGGAGCCCACGACCGCCCGCGTCAGCGTGTACGGCCCCGAGGGGCGCGTGTACCTGCGCGGCGGCGAGGAGGTGGACCTCGAGCCGGGCGTCGTCACGGACCTGCCGATCGGCGGGCTGCCGGAGGGGTCGTACACCGTGGTGGTCGACGCCGACCGGCCGCTCGTGGCCGCGGCGGTCAGCGCGCGCGAGGGCGTGCCGGCGGCCGACGCGGTGGTGTCGGGCGCGCCGTACGACGTCGCGTGGGTGGCGGGCGCGGCGGTGCCCGAGGCCGCGGGCTCAGCCCAGGCGGCGCTGCCGGCCGGTGCCCGGCCCGTCCTGGCGCTCACCGCCGTGCCGGCCGACCGCGGCGAGGACGCCGACCCGAGCGGGCGGACCGCCGCCGTCGTCCGCCTCTACGGCGCCGACGGCGCGCGGGTCGCCGAGCGGGAGGTCACGCTCGAGGTGGCGCGCAGCACCACCGTGGACCTCGCCGGTCTCGCCGACGGCGCCACCCCGGCCGCCGTGGGCGTCGAGGCGGACGGCGCGGGCGTCGTGTGGTCGGTGCAGCTCTCGGCCGACGACGGGACGTCGGCGGCGGGCACCCTCGTCGCGTCGCTGCCCGCGACCGCGACCGAGGCGGCGCCCGGCAGCGTCAGCGTGCGCGAGGTCGACGCCGTCGGCTGACGCGTCAGCGGCGGGGCGCGGCCACGGTCGTGGGCCGCACGCCGGCGGCAGGCGCGGCGTCGGTGGCGTCCACGGCGGGCGCGGCGGCGGCCTCCCGCGCGGCGATCGCGGCACGGACCCGCGCGCCGACGCGGCGGGCGAGGGTGTGCGAGTGCCGCTCGACGAGGTGGAAGAAGGCCACGGCCAGCACGGCGGAGACCGCGACGCACAGCAGGGCGCGGTAGCGCATGTCCAGGGTGCCCGCCGGGCCCCACGCCACCGCCATGATCACCGGCACGTGCACGAGGTAGAGGCTGAACGAGTACCGGCCCGCCGCCTGGAACGGCCGGGTCGCGAGCAGCCGGCGCAGCGGCGACCAGCCGAGGACCGCCACCACGACGCCGAGCGCGCCCAGGGGGCCCAGCGCCCGCAGGGCGTCGACGTCGTGGGTGAGCTCGGGCGAACCCCGCCCGACCAGCCACGGCATCGTGAGCACCGCGAGCGCGGCCGCCACCACGAGCGGCCAGCCCGCCAGGCGCCAGGCCGGGCCGTCGCACCGCGCCAGCAGGGCCTGCAGCCGGGGGAGCAGGACGGCCAGCAGGGTACCGAGGAAGAACACCGGCAGGTAGTGCAGCGCGCCGTTGGAGGTCTGGAACCCCGCGTACGTCACCAGGGGCGTGGCCAGCAGCACGAGCGGCCACCGCCGCCGCAACCACAGCGCCGCGGCCACGTACAGCGGCAGCGCCAGGGAGAACAGCAGCTCCCACCGGATCGACCACAGCGGGTTGTTGATCGCGTAGCTGCTGCTGGAGACCAGGTCGAGCGCCACGACGACGTTCTTCCAGGACAGGTCGCCGAACGGCATCGCGTGGGTCCACACGCTCGCCGGCGTCTGCCGCACCGGCACGACGAGGATCCACAGCGCGGCCAGCGCCACGGACGCCGCGACGGGCACGCCGAGGCGCACCAGGCGCCCGGGGTAGTAGCTCATCCAGTCGTAGGCCGGGCGCCGCAGCACGGGCAGGGCGAGGACGAGGCCGCTGAGCACGAAGAAGACGAGGACGGCCTCGGGCCCGGCGACGAGCAGGTGCGCAGGCGTGTGCGCGAGCGTCCACTCGAGCGTGCCGGGCCGTGGCTGGTCGCCGCCCTTGTAGGTCGCCGCGAACGCGGGGACCAGCAGGGCGGTGTGGTGCAGCAGGACGATGATCGCGGCGACGCCTCGCAGTCCGTCCAGGCTGTGCAGCCGGCCGGGGGCCGCAGGGCGGGGGGAGGGGCGGGTCACGGGCCACGAAGGTAACAAACCCGCCTGTGCCGCACCTCCCGGCGCCGGCTCGGGGCCGCCGGGAGGGCGCCGGTCAGCGGCCCTCGAAGCGCGGGTCGATCTCCTCGGGAGTGCGTGCCAGCAGGTGGGCGACCTGCTCGACGACGACGTCGTGGACCAGGTCGGCGAGGTCGTCGTCGTCGAGCGCGCGCAGCTCCACCGGCCGCCGGTAGACCACGACGCGCGCGGGCTGGCCGGCGTGGGCGGGGAAGCAGCGCCCGAGCGGCACGCCGCCGGCCTCCCACGGCGCCGGGTCGGACGGCGGCACGTCCTCGACCGCGAACTCCGTGCCCGCCAGCTGGCTCGACCACCGGCGCTCGACGTCCTCGACGGCGTCGAGCACCAGGTCGTCGAACCGCTCGGCACGGGTCCTGTGCGCCGGGGCGCCGGGCGGCAGCAGCGGCCCGCGCAGCCCGCGACCGCGCCGGTCGCGGCGTCGGGCGGGGGCGGCGTCGGCGGTGTCGGCCTGCGCCGACGGGGGCGCCGGGGCCACGAAGGGGACGACGGCGGGCCGCGCCCGCCGCGACGGGCCGTGCGGCCGGGGCGCCGGCTGTCCGCCGCGCGAGGAGCCGAAGAGTCCCACGAGCCGACTCTACGACGGCCTCGGCGGCCGCCCGGGGCGCCGCACGGCGCGGCGCCGGTCACGCTCCGGTCACGCCCGGCGTGGGCGCGCGGGGCAGCCCCGCGCAGGGCGTAAGGTCGCGACGTGAGATCGGTCAGGCAGTGCTCGCGCACGGCATGCACGCGTGCGGCCGTGGCGACCCTCACCTACGTGTACGCGGACTCCACCGCCGTCCTCGGCCCGCTCGCCCAGCTGGCGGAGCCGCACTCCTACGACCTGTGCGCGGACCACGCCGAGCGGCTCACCGCGCCGCGCGGCTGGGAGGTCGTGCGCCTGACGACGCAGCTGGAGGACGCGGGCCCGACGCCGGACGACCTGTCCGCGCTCGCCGAGGCGGTCCGCGAGGCCGGGCGCGTGCGCCCGCCCGCAAGGCCGGAGCCCGGCACCGTCACCGAGACCGCCCGCCGCGGGCACCTGCGCGTGCTGCGCGCCGAGGGCGACTGACCCTCAGGGCACCCAGGCGCACACGAGCTGGCCCTCGCCGCTCACCCTGACCGCACCGGTGGCGTGGGGGACGAACACCGACTCGCCGTGGCGCAGCACCGTCGGGCCGTCGCCGTGCTCCAGCGCGATCTTGCCCTCCAGGCACAGCACCACCCGCGGCCCCTCCGCGGGCAGCGCCACGGACTCGCCGGCGTCGACGTCCGCCACCGTGAGCGCGAACTCGTCCACCGGCGCGCGGAACGAGTGCACCTGGCCGCGGTTGCCGGCCGTCTCCAGCACCGGGTGGACGGGCGGCGTGGGGGTGAACGTGGCGCACTCGACGAGCGCCGCCTCGTCGACCAGCTTCGTGGTGAGACCGGCGCGCAGCACGTTGTCCGAGCTCGCCATGACCTCGATGCCCAGGCCCGACAGGTAGGCGTGGACCTGGCCGGCGGGCATGAACATCGCCTCGCCCGGCTCGAGCGTGACGCGGTTGAGCATGAGGGAGGCGATCGCGCCGGGGTCGCCGGGGTGCTGCTCGGCGAGCTGGAGCACCGTGGCGTCGGCGCGGTCGTACGGCGAGCCCGCCGCGAGCCGGGCCTGCACCGAGGCCACCGTCGCGTCGATGTCCGCGCGGCACCCGGCCCGCGAGCGGGCGGCCAGGAGCCGGGCGAACGCCTGCTTCATCCCCCGGTCGGAGCGGTCGGCGACGAGGGTGTCCCGGACGGCGGCGACGAGCGGCCCGTCCAGCCCCTCCAGGAGCGCGAGGATCGCGCGCGGGGCCCGGAACCCGGCCAGGCCCTCGAACTGCGACACGGCGACGACCATCTCGGGCTTGTGCTGGTCGTCGTGGAACGAGCGCTGCGGCGAGCCGGGCGGCAGGCCCAGCCGGTTCTCCCGGTTGAAGCCGGCGCGCGCGGCGTGCGGCCGGGGGTGCACCTGCAGCGACAGGGCCCGCTCGGCGGCCAGGACCTTGAGCAGGAACGGCAGGCGCGGCCCGAACGTGTCCGACACGCGGCGGCCGAGCATGGCCTCGGGGTCCGACCGCACCAGGGCGTCGAGCGCGACGCCGTCGGCGGTGGTGGACGGGGCGCTCGGGTGCGCGCCCAGCCACAGCTCGGCCGCCGGCAGTCCGTCGGGCTCGGTCCCGAGCAGCTCGTGGATGCGGGTCGGGGAGCCCCAGCCGTAGTGCTGGACGGCGTTGTCCAGCAGGTGCACTGCCGTCGTCACTGCCCCCGGTCACCTCCCCGTCTCGGGAGACACCCTCCCACACCGTGCCCTGCCGGCACGTAGGCTGAGCGCCGTGACGCTCGACCTGTCCACCATCATCAAGGCCTACGACGTGCGCGGCACCGTCCCCGACCAGCTTTCACCCGGGGTGGCCGAGGCGATCGGCGCGGCCTTCGCCCGCGTGGTGGTCCTCCCCGAGCACGCGGGCGCGGACCGTCCGGCCGTCGTCGTCGGCAACGACATGCGCGACTCGGGGCCCGAGCTGGTCGAGGCCTTCGCCCGCGGGATCGCGGCGGCGGGCGTCGACGTGCTGCGCATCGGCCTGTGCTCCACGGACGGCCTGTACTACGCCTCCGGCTCGCTGGGCCTGCCGGGTGCGATGTTCACCGCGTCGCACAACCCGGCCGCGTACAACGGCATCAAGCTGTGCCGCGCCGGGGCCCGCCCGGTGGGGCAGGAGACCGGCCTGGCGCAGGTGCGCGAGCTGGCGCAGACCTACCTCGACGGCGGGCTGCCGCAGCCGGCGGGGGAGCCGGGCACGGTCACCGACCGCGCCCTGCTGGCCGACTACGCCGCGTTCCTGCGCGGCCTGGTGGACCTCTCCGGCGTCCGCCCGCTCAAGGTCGTGGTCGACGCCGGCAACGGGATGGGCGGGCACACCGTGCCGGCCGTGCTCGGCACCGCAGCCGGGCTGCCAGCGCTGCCGCTCGACGTCGTGCCGCTGTACTTCGAGCTCGACGGCACGTTCCCGAACCACGAGGCGAACCCGCTGGAGCCGAAGAACCTCGTCGACCTGCAGCGCGCCGTCGTCGAGCACGGCGCCGACCTCGGCCTGGCGTTCGACGGCGACGCCGACCGCTGCTTCGTCGTCGACGAGACCGGCCGACCCGTCTCGCCGTCGGCCATCACCGCCCTGGTGGGCCTGCGCGAGGTGGGCAAGGAGCTCGCCGCGGGCCGCACCCCGACGGTGATCCACAACCTCATCACCTCCCGGGCCGTGCCCGACCTGCTGCAGGCCGCGGGCGCCACCACCGTGCGCACCCGCGTGGGCCACTCGTTCATCAAGGCGCAGATGGCCGAGCACCGGGCCGTGTTCGGCGGTGAGCACAGCGCGCACTACTACTTCCGCGACTTCTTCTTCGCCGACACCGGCATGCTCGCGGCGATGCACGTGCTGGCCGCGCTCGGCGAGCAGGCCCACCCGCTGTCGGCGCTCGCGGAGATGTACGAGCCCTACGTCGCCTCGGGCGAGATCAACTCGCGCGTGCCGGACGTGGCCGCCGCCCGCGAGCGGGTCCTCGACGCCTACCGGGCGGCGTACCCGGACATCGCCCTCGACGAGCTCGACGGCGCGACCGTGTCGCACTGGGACGGCCACCCGCAGTGGTGGTTCAACCTGCGCGCGTCGAACACGGAGCCGCTGCTGCGCCTGAACGTCGAGGCGGCGGACGAGGACATCATGGTTAAGGTGCGCGACGACGTGCTGTCGTTGGTGCGCGCCGAGGGAGGGGAGCCGGCATGAGCGAGCACGCGAGCAGCGGTACGGGCGTCGGCAGCGGCAAGGGCCTCGACCCCTGGGTGCGCAGCGTGCTGCGGTGCCCGGTCACCGGCGCCGAGCTGGTCGACGGCGTCGGCCCGGACGGGCAGCCCGAGCTGCACTCCACCGACCCGCAGCGGCCGCTGGCCTATCCGGTGCGGGACGGGATTCCCGTGCTGCTGGAGTCGGACGCCCGGCCGCTGGAGCCGCGCGCCTGACCTCCGCGCCCCGGAGCGGTGAAGCCCCGATCCGGGGCGTGCGGGGCGTGTCACAGATCCGACGTGCGCGTTCGGCGTCATGATCGTGCGCGAGCCTGCTCTCTACTGTCGGGCCGGTCCCGGGAACCGATCGGCTCCGCCGCGCCTGCCCCCGCAGACAGCGGCGCCGTGGTTCCCGCCGCTGGAGACGTTGCATGCCGGTCCGCCGCCCCGCCCCCGTCCACGCCCGCGTCCGTCGGCCCGCCGACCGGCGCCGCCCCCGCGGGCGACGCCCGGTCGGCGCGCTCGTCGCGGTCCTGCTGCTCGCCGGCCTCGCCGTCGTCGACCCCGCAGGGCTGCAGCCGACGCCGACCGCCCAGGCGGACACCCGCGTCGCGGACACCCCCGTCGTGCGGCGCGGCGCCGACTACCACGTGAAGAACTCGATGGCGGCCGGGGCCGCCGACTCCGTCTTCCGGTACGGCCGCAGCGGCGACGAGGTGTGGTTCACCGACACCGACGGCAACGGGACGGACACCCCGGTCGTGCGCCGCGGCAAGACGCTGTACGTGAAGAACTCGCTGTCTGCCGGCGAGGCGGACGCCGTGCTCGACTACGGCCGCGCGGGCGACCAGCTCTTCTTCGCCGACCTCGACGGCGACGGCGCCGAGACGCCGGTCATCCGCCGTGGCAACACGTTCCACGTGCGCGGCTCGCTGACGACCGGCCCGGCGGACGTGACCTTCACGTATGGGCGCTCCGGCGACGAGGTGTTCTTCGGCGACGTCGACGGCGACGGCGTCGCCACCGTGGTGCTGCGCCGCGGGGCCACGTTCTACGTCCGCAACTCCCTGACCTCCGGTCCCGCCGACGCCACCTTCACCTACGGCCGCGCCGACGACGAGGTGTACCTCGCCGACGTGGACGGCAACGGCACCGACCTTCCGGTCGTGCGGCGTGCGAACCAGTTCTACGTGCGCAGCGCGCTGGGCGGGGGGCCCGCCGACCGGGTGGTCGCCTACGGGCGTGCGGGAGACGTCGTGTACTTCGGCCGCTGGACCCCGCCGCCGACGGCGCTCGAGCTGGAGCTCACGGACGCCGTGGAGAAGTCCTGGCCCCTTGGGCGTGGGTACGCCGAGAACACCGTGAACGCCGCCTCCTTCCGCAAGGAGTCGGTGACCAGCGGCGTGGTGAACGGCGTGCGCGTGCAGTACGCGGCCTACTACGACGACCTCGGCCGCGTGGTGCTCGCACGGCGCGACCACGAGAGCAACGCCTGGACGACCCAGAGGTCCAGCTACCGTGGGCCGAAGGAGGACGCGCACAACGTCATCTCCATCGGCCTCGACGGCCAGGGCTACTTGCACGTCTCGTGGGGCATGCACGGCCACCCCCTCGCCTACGCGCGCACCACCACTCCGGGCGGGCTGACGCTCGGCAAGAAGCAGGCGATGGCCCCTGAGCGCGGGCGCGAAGACTTGGTGACGTACCCGCAGTTCTTGCCGACCACGAACGGCGACCTGTTCTTCCTCTACCGGCACGGCCGGTCGGGCCGCGGCGACCTGGTGCTCAACCGCCTCGATGCCAAGTCGCAGAAGTGGACGCGCGTGACCGACGCGCTGATCTCCGGCGAGGACGCCCGCAGCGCGTACTGGCAGGCGGTCACGGACGACGCCGGGCGCCTGCACCTGTCGTGGACGTTCCGGCGGACCGGCAACGTCCAGACGAACTCCGACATCATGTACGCCAGGTCGACCGACGCGACCGGCAAGCGGTGGGTGCGCTCGGACGGCAAGGCGTACGCGCTGCCGATCACCCGGGCCACCGCCGAGAAGGTGGACACGGTCCCTGAGGGCAGCAACCTCATGAACCAGACGGCGATGACGCTCGACGACGCCGGTCAGCCGTTCATCGCGACGTACTTCAACACCGGGCTCGACGAGGGTGGCCCGACGCAGTACGCGGTCATCTACCGGGACGGCAAGGGCTGGCACCGGGTCTTCACCGACTTCCGCACCACCACGGCGGACCTCAGCGGCAGCGGCACGCTCGCCCTGCCGCTGTCGCGGCCCAGCATCGCCGTGCGCGGGAAGGGCGGGGGTGCGCAGGTGATCCTCATGATCCGCGACGCTGAGCGGGCGAACACCGCGACGGTCGCCCAGACCGGCGCAGGCGGCCTCGCCGTCGGCGACTGGAGCTTGCGCGACCTGACCGTCGGTCCGGTGCACTCCTGGGAGCCGACGTACGACACCCGGCTGTGGCACGACAAGGGCGTGCTCGAGCTCTACCTGCAGTACGCCGCGCAGGGCAACCACGAGACGACGGTGCCCACCTCCGCCGCGCAGGTGTACGTCGTCCGGGTGCGCCTCGGGAAGATGCCCCCGGCGGTGGCGGCCGCGCCCACGCCGACGCCGACGCCCACGCCGACGCCGACGCCGACGCCCACGCCGACGCCGACGCCGACGCCGACGCCGACGCCCACGCCGACGCCCACGCCTAAGCCGACGGCCGAGCCGACGGCGGAGACCACGGAGCCGGCGACCGCCCCGACCCCGATCCCGACGTCGTCGCTCGCCTCGAGCTGACGCCGTCGCGGGTCCCTGGCGGTCCGAGACAACGAAGTCTGTCTCGGACCGCCAGGGACCCGGAACAGATGGGGAGCCGGGGCGCCGCCCGTGTTTCGGTTGTGTGTCCGCCGGTGTGGCGCACGTCATACCCGGACACGAACCTGCACTAGGGTCACCCCCGGAGACCCTCCCCGGGTCTCGATCTCTTGAGGGGGAGACCATGCACCTGCGTACCACCCGCCGCGCCCGCCTGGCAGCAGCCACGGCGACCGCGGCCCTCGCGCTCGTGGGCCTCGGCAACGTCGCCGTCGCCGCCGACGAGCCGAGCTCCACGCCCGTCCCGGTCGTCACGACCGAGGGGCAGACGTTCTCGTACGTCGTCAACGCCAAGCACGCGAACCCCGGGCAGACCCACCTGGCCGAGAAGGCCGTCGTGGCCGCGGGCGGCGTCGTCGTGCAGTCCTGGCCCGAGATCGGCGTCGTGATCGCGCACTCGGCCAACGACACCTTCCGTGCCGACGTCGTCCGCCTCGCCAAGGGCAAGGCCGTCGCGTCGGTCGGCGTCACCCGCACCGTCCCGGTGTCCGAGGGCACCCCGGACGCCGTGGCCGAGGTGCCGGGCGCCCAGGGCGCGCCGAAGAAGGCCACGAAGAAGAAGACGGTCGGCGTCGGCATCGAGGACGTCGCGGCCACCGAGGTCGCGGTCGACCCGCGCGAGGCCGAGCAGTGGGACATGAGCCTGATCAAGGCCGACCAGGCCCACGAGATCACCGACGGCTCGCCCGACGTGCTCGTCGGCGTGCTCGACTCCGGCATCAACGCCACGCACCCCGACCTGGCCCCGGTCATCGACACCGCCGCCTCGGTCAACTGCACCGCCGCCGGCCGCCCGGACACCTCGGCCACCGGCTGGCAGCCCACCACCAGCTACCACGGCACCCACGTGGCCGGCACGATCGCCGCCGCCCGCAACGGCGTCGGCATCGTCGGCGTCGCGCCCGGCGTGAAGCTGGCCTCGGTCAAGGTCGTCAACGACGACGGGTTCATCTACCCGGAGTACGCGATCTGCGGGTTCGTGTGGGCCGGCCTCGAGGGCATGGACGTCACGAACAACTCGTACTACATCGACCCGTTCATGTACTGGTGCTCCGACCAGCCCGACCAGGCGGCCGTCAAGGAGGCCGTCTCCCGCGCGGTGGACTTCTCGACCGACCGCGGCGTCGTGCACGCGGCCGCGGCGGGCAACGCCGCGACCGACCTCGCCACCAACACGGTCGACACCTCGAGCCCGAACGACTCGACGCCCGTCCGCCGCACGATCAACTCCGGCTGCGAGGACATCCCGGCCGAGCTCGACGGCGTGGTGACGGTCTCGTCGATCGACAAGGCGGCGAACCTGTCGTCCTTCTCCAACCGCGGCCTGGGCAAGATCGACGTCGCCGCCCCGGGCTCGTCGATCCTGTCGACCAACTTCCCGGGTGACGGCTACCGCCTCGCCTCGGGCACCTCGATGGCGTCCCCGCACGTCGCGGGCGTCCTGGCGCTGCTGAGGTCGACCCACCCGGAGTGGACGCCGGCGCAGCTCGAGACGGCCGTGCGCGAGCAGGCCGACGACCACGCGTGCGGCCCGGTGGCGTCCGGCGCGGCCTGCGTCGGCGGCCTGGACGAGAACAGCTTCTACGGCGACGGCATCGTCGACGCCCTGGACGCGGTGACGCTGGGCTGACGTCCGGGACGACCGGTCGGGCCGACGCCCGACCGGTCACCCGGCCGATCACCCTGCCGGCTCAGGTGCGGGTCCCTGGCGGTCCGCGGCAGAACCCTCTGTCGCGGACCGCCAGGGACCCGCACCCGTTCCTGGGCCGAGGAGGGGGCCGAGGAGGGGGCCGAGGAGGGGGCCGAGGAGGGGGCCGAGCGGCTCAGCGGCCGGCGGCGTACCCCTGGGCGCCGCGCGGGTTGGCCGCGGCGCCGAGCACGCCGGTGGCGGGGTCGCGGGTGACGGCGGACAGGCGGCCGAGCGCCCAGTCCCCGGCGCGGGTGACGGCGTGGCCCCGGGCGGCGAGGCCGCGCAGGACGTCGTCGCCGAGGCGGTCCTCGACGACGGCGCCGGCCGGCGTCCAGGTGCGCGGCCAGAACGAGCCGGGGAACGCCGTCGTGTGCAGGGCGGGGGCGTCGATCGCCTCCTGCGGGCTGTAGCCGCCCACCAGCACGCGCAGCAGCATGAGCAGCTGCCACTGGTCCTGCTGGTCGCCGCCGGGCGAGCCGAGCGCCATGACCGGCTGCCCGTCGCGCAGCACGAGCGTGGGGGTGAGCGTCGTGCGCGGGCGCCGGCCCGGCGCGAGGGCCGACGGTGACGACTCGTCCAGCCACGACATCTGCAGGCGCGTGCCCAGGCAGAAGCCGAGCCCGGGCACGGTGGGGGAGGACTGCAGCCACCCGCCCGACGGCGTCGCGGAGATCATGTTGCCCCAGCGGTCGACGACGTCGATGTGGCAGGTGTCGCCGCGGGTCGTGCCGTCGGCGGCGAGCTCGAGCCCGGCGTCGACGACGACGGTCGGCTCGCCGACGGCCGGCACGGTCGGCTCACCGACGCCCGCCGCCGGCGCCCCCGGCAGGGCGGCGGCGGGGGCCGTGAGCGGGTGGTCGGTGCGCAGCGACGGCAGCGCCGGGGCCGGCCGCCCGGGCAGCGCCCCGGGGCGCAGCCCGCTCGACGCCGTCGCGCCGACGAGCGCCCGGCGCTCGGCGGCGTAGCCGTCGGACAGCAGGTGCGCGAGCGCGTCGGCGTCGAGCCCCTCGCCGTACCAGGCCTCGCGGTCGGCCATGGTCAGCTTGAGCACCTCGAGGACGGTGTGCGCCCCTGCCTCGGTCGACGGGTCGAGCAGCGCGTCGTCGAACCCCTCGAGGATCTTCAGGGCCTGCAGGAGCGCGGGGCCCTGGCCCCACGGCCCGGTCTTGGCGACGGTGTACCCGCGGAAGGTCACCGTGGCGGGCTCCTCGACCGAGGCCGAGAACGCCGCGACGTCGGCCGCCGTCATGACCCCCGCGTGGTCGCGCCCGTCGGCGTGCCGGTGCGGCGCGGCGACGAACTCCTCGACCGCGGCGCCGACGACGTCGCGCCAGGCGGCACGGGCGGCGTCGATCGCGGCGGCGCGGTCGGCGCCGGCGTCGAGCGCCGCGGCCTCGGCGGCGACCAGCCGCTCCAGGACCGCCGCGTACTGCGGGTCGGTGACGACCTCGCCCGGCTGGGGGACGCGGTCGCCGGGCAGCCAGCGCTCCGCGGAGGTCGGCCAGTGGTGGCGGAACAGGTCGGCGACGCCGGCGATCGTGGCGCTCACCCGGGCGAGCAGGGGGTGGCCGTCGCGCGCGTAGCCGATGGCGAAGGCCAGCACCTCGGCCAGCGACCAGGTGCCCTGGTCGCGCAGCAGCAGCAGCCACGCGTCGACCGCGCCGGGCACGGCCGCGGCCAGCGCCCCGGACCCCGGGACGAGGTCGAGGCCCTCCACGTCGCGGTAGTGCGCGATCGTCGCGCCGGCCGGCGCCGGGCCCTGGCCCACCAGCACCTGGGGGCGACCCGGCTCCTGCGCGGTGGCGAAGACGCCCGTCATGTCGCCGCCGGGACCGTTGAGGTGCGGCTCGACGACGTGCAGCACGAAGGCTCCGGCCGCGGCGGCGTCGAACGCGGTGCCGCCGCGCTCCAGGACCGCCTGGGCGCTCGCGGTGGCGAGCCAGTGCGTGGAGGCCGCCATGCCGAACGTGCCGCGCAGGTCGGGGCGGGTCGGCGCCGCGGGCGGGGCGACGAAGGAGGGGTTGTGGGCCACGGGTCGGTGCTCGCTTCCGTCGGTGCGGTTCTCGGCGGTCATCATGGCAAACGCTCCGGGCGACGCGTGTCATGGCCTGCTGTGTAGCCTCGGGCACATGACCGTGGACAAAGGTGTCGAGGCAGGCCTGCAGCACCAGGTGACGGAGGAGAGGCCACGCTGGCGCGTCGTCGGGCCGGGGCTCGTCGTGGCCGCGACGGGCATCGGCGCGGGTGACCTCGTCGCCACCCTCGTGGCGGGGTCCCGCTTCGGGTACGCGCTGCTGTGGGCGGCGGTGCTGGGCGTCGTCGTGAAGATCGCGCTCGTCGAGGGCGCCGGCCGCTGGTCGCTCGCGACCGGCCGCACCATCTTCGAGGGGTGGCGGCAGGTGGGCCGCTGGGCCGTCGTGTACTTCGGCGTCTACGTGGTGGTCTGGGGCCTGAGCTACGGCGCCGCCGCGATGTCGAGCACCGGCCTGGCGCTCAACGCGCTGCTGCCGGGCCTCGACGTGCGCTGGTGGGCGATGATCACCGGCCTCGTCGGCGCGGCGCTCGTGTGGTTCGGCCGGTACGGCTTCTTCGAGAAGCTCATGGCGGTGCTGGTCGGGGTCATGTTCGTCACCGTCGTCGGCTCCGCGGTCGCCACGCTGCCGAACCTCGGCGAGGTGCTCGGCGGCCTCGTGCCGCGCATCCCGGACGGTGCGGCGGTCTACACCCTCGGCCTGGCCGGCGGCGTCGGCGGCACCATCACGCTGGCGGCGTACTGCTACTGGCTGGCGGAGAAGGGCTGGACGACGCCGCGCTGGATGCGCGTCATGCGCATCGACAACGCCGCGGCGTACGTCGTCTCCGGCATCTTCGTCATCGCGATGCTCGTGGTCGGCGCCGAGCTGCTGTACTCGAGCGGCGTCGCGCTGGCCGACGGCGAGGGCGGGCTCGTGGAGCTCGCCGGCGTGCTCACGGACCGGTACGGCGCGTTCCTCGGCCACCTGTTCCTGGTCGGGTTCCTCGCGTCGTCCTTCTCGTCCGTGCTCGGCGTGTGGCACGGCGTGTCCCTGATGTTCGCCGACTTCGTCGCCTCGGTGCGGGACGTGCCCGCCGGCGACCCCCGCCGCGGGGCGGGCGGGCGCTACTACAAGGCGTACGTGCTGTGGCTGACGTTCCCGCCGATGCTCCTGCTGCTGCTCGACCGCCCCGTCGCGCTGGTGGTGGCGTACGGCGTGCTCGGCGCGTTCTTCATGCCGTTCCTGGCGGTCACGCTGCTGGTGCTGCTCAACTCGAGGACGGTGCCGCGGCGGTGGCGCAACCGCGCCTGGCTCAACGTGGTGCTCGGGCTCGTCGCCGCGATGTTCGTGGTGCTGGGCGCGACCGAGCTGGTCAAGGCGGCGGCGCCGCTCCTCGGCGGCTGACCGGCCGCAGGGTCCACGCGTCCCGCCGGTCCGGGCGGCGTCCCGCCGGCGCGGTGCTCAGCCGAGCCCCGCGCGCCGGCGGGTCGTGCGGTTGGCGTGCACCGTCCACCGGGGCACCCAGCGCAGCAGGGCCCCGGCGGCCGTGGGCGCCAGCGCCCCGGCCGCCCAGACGCCCGCCGCCAGCGAGCCCAGCGCGGCGCCGGCGGAGACGATCAGCGGCCCCACCGCCATCCCGGTGTCCTGCAGCACGCGCCACAGCCCGAGGAACTGCGCCCGGCCGCGGTCGGGCGAGGCGTCGGACCCCAGCGTCATGAGGACGCCCGACCCCATGCCGTTGCCCAGCCCCAGCACCACCGCGGCGGCGCCCAGCGTGACGGCGTCGTGCGTGAAGGGCAGCCAGACCAGCGCCACGCCCATGAGCAGCATCGACGGCACGCCGATCCACAGCCGCCCCCACCGGTCCATGACCTTGCCGGCCGGGTAGAACAGCAGCATGTCGACGCCGCCGGCCACGCCGACCACCAGCGAGGCGACCGCCGGGTCGAGCCCCAGGTGCACGCCCCACAGCGGGATCACCGTCTGCCGGGCGCCGCGCACCGCGCCCACGAGCAGGCAGGCGATGCCGAGGGTCGTGAACAGCCGGCGGTGGTCGCGCAGCACGGACCGCAGCGTCGGGCGCCCGAGGTCGCCGGACGCGGCGCCCGCCGACGCGGCGGCGGTGCGGCTGCGCGCGCCGACCGGCGTGCCGTCGTCGTCGCGCACGACGGCGACGGTGACCGTGGCGGCGACGGCGGCCGCCGCGCCGAGCCAGTAGACGGCGTGCACGCCGCCGAGCTGGATCGCCAGCGCGCCGGCGAACGGCCCGACGAACTGGCCGATGCGGTGCACGCCGGCGAGGGTGGACAGCACGCGCGCCCGCTGCAGGGGCGGCGTGACCTCGGTGAGGTAGCTGTGCCGCGCGAGGTTGAACACGGCGGCCGCGGCGCCCACGGCGAGCACCGCCAGGGCGAGCGTCGCCAGGTGCGGCGCGAGCGCGGCGCCGGCGAACGCGACCGTCGCCACCGCGCCGGCGACGAGCATGGCGGCGCGGTCGCCGAGCCGCGCGGCCAGCGCCCCGGCGGGCAGGTCGGCGAGGATCTGGCCCACCGCGAGCAGCGACGCCACGACGCCCGCCACGGCGACGCCCGCCCCGAGGCTCGTGGCGGTCGGGGCCACCACGGGCAGCATGGCGCCGACGCCGACGTCGAACACGAAGGACGGCACGAACGCGCCGAGCACGACGCTGCGCAGGGGGAAGAGGGGGCGGGGGCCGGGGGCGGCTGGTGCGGGCATCACCGCCCATCCTCCCGCCGCCGGGCAGTCACCGCGGCGACGGCTCGCGGGCCGGGCGCCGGGCTCAGCGCAGCCCGGCCGCCGTGGTGGCAGGCGCCGTGGTGGCGGGCGGCACGGTGCGGGCGGCGACGGACGCGAGGGCCCGCTCGACGCCGCGCCGCAGCGGCCGCATGGCGTGCCGCTCGACGGCGTAGTGGATGACGGCGGCCAGCGCGACCGTCACGGCGACGGCGGCCGCGAGCGTGAGCCACACCCCGGCCCGGGGCGCCATCCAGTCGATGACGGCGTAGCCGAACTGGGTGTGCACGAGGTACAGCGGGTACGTGAGCGCTCCGGCGACCGTCAGCACGGCGGCCAGGCGCGGCCCGCGCACCGCGGCGCGCGGCGCGGAGGCGAGCCACACGGCCGCGACCGAGGCCAGGACGATCGCGGCGGCGACGGCGGGGGACACGGCGACGCCCTGCAGCTGCGAGGCGTGGTCCGCGCGGTCGGCCACGTGCCACAGGCTCAGCGCCACGTCGACCGCGAGCGCGGCCAGCACGGGGGCGTCGGCGCGGAGGCCGGCCCGGCGCGCGGCACGGGTCGCGGGGGAGCCCGCGCGGCGGGCCGCCGAGCGGCGCAGCAGGAACAGCAGCATGCCCACGCCGAAGTACGGGGCGTAGGACGCGACGAGCGCGTCGGCGAGGCCGGACCAGCCGGCCCGCTGCGCGACGAGCCCGACCACCGGCCAGGCCACCGCGAACGTCACGACCCGGCCGCGGCCCAGGCCGCCGAGGGCGAGCAGCACGCCCACCAGGACGTAGAACTTCAGCTCGACCAGGAGCGTCCAGAACACCACCTGGACCGGCGCGGCGCCGAAGACGTCGGGCGCCATCGTGAGGTTGAGCAGCGTGTCGGACGCGTCGGAGTGCCGGCCGCCCGACCACACCTGCTGCAGCAGCACCGTCACCAGCACGGCCACCCAGTAGGCGGGGAACAGCCGGCCGACGCGCGAGCCCGTGTACTGCGCCAGGGTCCGACCCTGCGCCGACAGCAGGATGACGAACCCGCTGAGCACGAAGAACAGCTCGACCGCCAGCCACCCGTACCGGCTCGCCGCGTTGAGCGGCCCGAAGACGTCCGCCGGGCGCTGCTGCCAGTACGCGCCCGCCGTCGAGGTGGCCGTGAAGTGGTAGAGGACCACGGCCGCCGCCGCGGCGAACCGCAGGCCGTCGAGCAGCAGCAGGCGGCCGCCCGCGCGCGCGGGCCCGCGGCCGGGAGCGGCGCCGGCGTCCGCCGTCGCCCCGGCCTCCGCCGTGGCCGTCCCCGTGGTCGTCCCTGCGCTCGCTCCTGTCCCCGCTCCCGTGCTCGCTCCCGTGCTCGCCGCTGCCTCGCCCGTCGCTGCCGTGGTCGCCGTCATCGCTCCCGACCATAGGTCACGGTTCGATAACGTCGCCAACCGAGAGCCCCGTCGCGCCGGGCGCTAGGCTGGACGCGCAGCGCAGACGGGAGCCCCCAGCGCACGGCAGTCACAGCACACCGAACGACGGAGGATGTCCGTGTCCACCACTGCGCCTGAGCGGGCGGCCGCCAGCACCCCGGGCTTCGACGAGGTCCCGGGCCGCTACAAGGTCCGCTCGCTGGCCCTGGCCGAGGCCGGCCGCCACCAGATCCGCCTCGCGGAGCACGAGATGCCGGGCCTCATGGCCCTGCGCGCCGAGTACGGCGAGTCGCAGCCGCTGCGCGGCGCCCGCATCGCCGGCTCCCTGCACATGACCGTCCAGACCGCGGTGCTCATCGAGACGCTGGTCGCGCTCGGCGCCGAGGTGCGCTGGGCGAGCTGCAACATCTTCTCGACGCAGGACGAGGCCGCCGCGGCGATCGTCGTCGGCCCGCACGGCACCCCGCAGGACCCGCAGGGCGTGCCCGTGTTCGCCTGGAAGGGCGAGACGCTCGAGGAGTACTGGGCCTGCACCGAGCAGATCCTCGTGTGGCCCGCGCAGGACGGCGCCGACGGCCGCACCGGCCCGAACATGATCCTCGACGACGGCGGCGACGCGACGATGCTGGTCCACCTTGGCCTGCAGTACGAGCGCGCCGGCGTCGTGCCGCCGAACACCCTGCCCGGCGAGCCGGACCACACCGACGAGATGAACGTGGTGCGCGACCTGCTGCGCCGCGGCCTCGAGGCGGACCCGCTGCGCTGGACGGAGGTCGCCGCCTCCGTCCAGGGCGTCACGGAGGAGACCACCACGGGCGTGCACCGCCTGTACCAGCTGGCCGAGTCCGGCGAGCTGCTCTTCCCGGCGATCAACGTCAACGACTCGGTCACCAAGAGCAAGTTCGACAACAAGTACGGCATCCGCCACTCGCTGCCGGACGGCATCAACCGCGCCACCGACATCCTCATCGGCGGCAAGGTGGCCTTCGTCGCCGGCTACGGCGACGTCGGCAAGGGCGCCGCGGAGGCGTTCCGCGGCCAGGGCGCCCGCGTGATCGTCTCCGAGGTCGACCCCATCTGCGCCCTGCAGGCCGCGATGGACGGCTTCCAGGTGGCGCGCATCGAGGACGTGCTCGACCAGGCCGACTTCTTCATCACCACCACGGGCAACAAGGACGTCATCCGCGCCGAGCACATCGCGCGGATGAAGGACAAGGCCGTGGTCGGCAACATCGGCCACTTCGACAACGAGATCGACATGGCCGGCCTCGCCGCGACCCCGGGCGTGACGAAGACGGAGATCAAGCCGCAGGTGCACGAGTGGACCTTCCCGGACGGGAAGTCGGTCATCGTGCTCAGCGAGGGCCGCCTGCTCAACCTCGGCAACGCCACGGGCCACCCGTCCTTCGTCATGAGCAACTCGTTCTCCAACCAGGTCATCGCCCAGATCGAGCTGTTCGTCGACGCGGCGCGGGCCGAGGGCGAGCGCCAGTACGCCCGCCAGGTGTACCGCCTGCCCAAGGTGCTCGACGAGAAGGTGGCGCGCCTGCACCTCGACGCGCTCGGCGCGCGCCTCACCGACCTGTCGGCCGACCAGGCGGCGTACATCGGCGTGCCGGTCGAGGGCCCGTTCAAGCCCGAGCACTACCGGTACTGAGCCGCCGGTACCGAGCACAGGCACCGGCCGGCACCATGGTCCCGGGCACCGCCTGCCGGGAGGCTGGGAGCATGGCTCCCGTGACCTCCGCCCCCGGCGTCCGCACCGCCGCCGACGCCGCGAGCGTGCCCTTCCTGCGCGCCCCGTTCCACCGCCGCTCCTGGTCCGAGTACGGCTACCTGTGGCTGGCCCTGCTGCTGGCCCCCTTCGGCCTCGCCTACGCCGTGGCGACCGTCTCGCTCGGCGCCGGCCTCGGCGTCACCGTCGTCGGCCTGTTCCTCGTCGGCGCCCTGGTGCTCGGCGGGCGCGGCTGGGCCGCCACCTACCGCGGCATGGCGGCCTCGCTGCTCGGCACCACGGTGCCCGCTCCCGCGCCGTACGCCCGCCCCCGCGGCTTCTGGCGGAGCCTCGGCGCCCCGCTCGCCGACGCCGCCGGCTGGCGGGCGTTGCTCTTCCTCGGCGTCACCTTCCCGCTCACGCTCGTCGCCTTCGTCGTCAGCACCACCCTGCTGGCCACCGGCCTGGGCGCCACGACCCACTGGGCCTGGTCGCGCTGGCTGCCGCTGCAGCAGGCGGCGGACGGCACCCTGCACCGCGGCGCGCAGCTCGGCACCGACTGGTTCGTCGACACCCCGCCCCGGCAGGCGGCGCTCGCGGCGGCCGGCGTGCTGGTGCTCCTGGCATGGCCGTGGGTCACCCACCTGTTCGCCCAGCTCTTCCGCGTGCTGACCCGCACGCTGCTCGGCCCCACGCGGGCCAGCCTGCGGGTCGCCGAGCTGCACGCCTCGCGCGCCGGCGCCGTCGAGGGCGCCGAGGCCCGCCTGCGCCGCATCGAGCGCGACCTGCACGACGGCACGCAGGCCCGGCTGGTGGCCGTGGCGATGCAGCTGGGCGAGGCGCGCGAGCAGCTCGCCGGCGGCGGTGACCCGGCGCTCGCGGCCGAGCTGCTGGGCACGGCGCACACCTCCACCAAGGAGGCGCTGACCGAGCTGCGCGAGATCGCCCGCGGCATCCACCCGCCCGCCCTCGACAGCGGGCTCGCCGTCGCGCTCGAGACGCTCGCCGCCCGCGCGCCCCTGCCGGTCGCGGTGGACACCGCCGGGCTCGGGGACGACGACCTGTCGCCCGCGGTCGAGGCGATCGCCTACTTCACCGTGGCCGAGCTGCTGACGAACGCGGCCAAGCACTCCGGCGCCACCGGGGCGTCCGTGCTCGCCGCGCGGCGCGACGCCGCGCTGGTGCTGCGGGTGCGCGACGACGGCCGCGGCGGCGCCGTGGTCAGCGGCCCCGACGGCGCCGGGCGGCGCACGGGGCTGGCCGGCCTCGTCGAGCGCGTCCGCAGCGTCGACGGCACGCTCGACCTGGTCAGCCCGGCGGGTGGCCCTACGGTGGTCACCGTGACGCTCCCGACCCGTACCCGGCAGTGACCGGCCTGCGCGTCGTGCTCGCCGAGGACTCGGCGATCCTGCGCGACGGGCTCGCCGCCCTCCTCGGCCGCCGCGGCCACGACGTCGGGGCCGCGGTCGGCGACGGCGACGCGCTCGTCGCGCAGGTGCGCACCCTCGCGGCGGCCGGCGCCCTGCCCGACGTCGTGGTGGCCGACGTGCGCATGCCGCCGTCGCACACCGACGAGGGGCTGCGCGCGGTGCTCGCGCTGCGCGCGGACCACCCCGGCCTGCCGGTGCTGCTGTTCAGCCAGTGGGTGGAGACGCGCTACGCGTCGCGCCTGCTGGCCGGCGACGCCCGCGGCGTCGGCTACCTGCTCAAGGACCGGGTCGCCGACGTCGGGGAGTTCGTCGCCGCGCTCGGCCGGGTCGCCGCGGGGGAGACCGTGCTCGACCCCGAGGTCGTCGGCCAGCTGCTGAACGCGTCGCGCTCGCGCGACGACGGCCTCGACACGCTCACGCCGCGCGAGCGGCAGGTGCTCGACCTCATGGCGCAGGGCCGGTCGAACGGGGCGATCGCCGAGGCGCTGTTCCTGTCCTACGGCGCCGTGGAGAAGAACGTCGCGGCGATCTTCACCAAGCTGCGGCTGCCGCCGGACGCCGCCGACCACCGGCGGGTGCTGGCCGTGCTGCGCTACCTCGGCGCCGCGGGCTGACGTCCGCCGGGGCGCTCCGTCCGCCCGGCGGCCACCCGCAGGAGCTCGGCGAGCAGCACCCGCGCCGAGGCGGCCCAGTCGAAGCGCTCTGCCTCCCGGCGCGCCTGCGCCGAGCGCCCGGCCCACGCCGCGTCGTCGTCCAGGGCCCGCACGGCGCGCACGAACCCGTCGGCGTCGTCCGGGGCCACGTACGCCCCGGCCGCGCCCGCCACCTCGCGGAACACCGGGATGTCGCTGACCACCACGGGCACGCCCAGCGTCATGGCCTCCACGAGCGGGATGCCGAAGCCCTCGTCGCGCGAGGCGGACACCAGGGCGGTCGCCGACCCCAGCACCCGGCGGTAGGTCGCGTCGTCCGCGCCGTCGTGGAACACCAGGCGCCCGGGCCCGGCCAGCGCGGTGAGCCGTGCGCGCTCGGCGGGCGCGACCCGGCTCATGAGGTGCAGCTCGTGCCGGGGCAGCCGCGCCATCGCGCGGGCGAGGGTGGCCACGTTCTTGTACGGCATGAACGAGCCCATGTACACCAGGGCCCGGGTGCGCCCGGTCCCGCCCGGTTCCGCGGCCGTGGGCGACGCCGGCGCGGCGAACGCCGGGTCGGCCGCGTTGGTCACCACGGTCACCGGGCGGCGGGTCAGGCGGTGGGCGGCGATCAGCTCGCGCGTCGTGGCCGAGACGGTGACGACGGCGTCGGCCCGGTCCAGCAGCAGCCGCTGCGGCCACCACGCGAGGTGGAACGCCCGCCACAGCAGCCGCACGGGGGCCGGCAGGTCGGCGGGCGGGGCGGGGTGCCGGTAGTAGATGAGGTCGTGCAGGGTGAGCACCAGGCCGTAGTCGCGGCCCCAGGAGCCCATCGTCTGCATCGGGCTGAACACGACGTCGGGCCGCAGCCTGCGCACCTGGCGGGCGACGAACGGCTCGCGCCAGCTGGTGGGGCCCGAGACGCGGTGCCAGGGCAGGTCCGGCAGGTGGGCGAGCTGCCGCTCGTCGCTGACCAGCAGCTCGACCGGGTGCAGGCGGGCCAGCTCGGCGACGAGGCCGGCCGTGTACCGGCTGATGCCGTCGTGCCGGCCCGTGCGCACGTAGCGGCAGTCGACCAGGACCCGCGGCGTGCCGGGCGCCCCGTCCGTGGCCGCGCCGGTCACCGCCCGGGCCCTTCGAGGGGCCGCAGGAAGTCCGCCACCGCGGCGGCCACCGCGGCGGGCGTCTCGTAGTGCGCGAGGTGGCCGGTGCCCGGCACGACGACGAGGCGGGCGTCGGCGAAGAGCCCGGCCAGGGCGTGCTGCGCGGCGACGGGGGCGAGGTCGTCGAGCTCGGCGGCCACCAGCAGCGTGGGCGCCGCGACCGCCGGCGCGTGCGGGCGCACGTCGCTGCCCGACGACGCGGCGTACGCCTCCAGCAGCGCGCGGCGGTCCGCGAACCCGGCGAAGCGGCGGCCGTGCTCGGCGTGGATCCAGCGGCGCAGCGCGCGGTCGCGGGTGCGCACCATGGCCACGGAGGCCAGGCGGGTCACCACGGGCAGCCGCAGCAGCGCGGTCCCGGCCCGCTCGGGCAGCGCGCCGGCGAGGCGGTGGAAGGCGTCCGTCACGGCCGCAGCGCCGGGCCGGCCCGCGAGGGCGGTGGCGGCGATGGGGTTGACCAGCACCAGCCCGCGGAGCGGCCGCCGCGCCGCCGCGGCGGCGGCCACGACGGACCCGAAGGAGTGGCCGAGCAGCACCGCGTCGCGCGGCGCGACCGCGTCCAGCAGCTCGTCGGCCCACGCGGCGTACCCGGCGACGTCGTGCCGGCCGGCGGGCAGCGGCGCCGAGGCGCCGAAGCCGGGCAGGTCCGGCACGAGCACGCGGACGTCCGCGGCCCCCAGCAGGTCCGCGACGACGGGCTCGAGGCCGTGGTGGTCCCCGCGGAACCCGTGCAGCGCCACCAGCGTGGTCGCCGCCCGCCCGGGGCCGTAGGCGTGCAGCCGCGTGCGGGCGCCGCGCAGCGTCAGGTCGGTGACGTCCGGGCGCGGGGCGCGGCGCGGCAGCGACGGCCGGGCGCCGGGCGCGTCGGTGGGCGCGCCCGGGGGCGCTGCGGCGGGGGAGGGGGTCGGCACACGGGGAGCGTAGCGGCGCGGCACCGGGCCGCGAAGGAGCGTCGGGCCAGTTCAGGGGATTCTCGGGGCAACCCCGGGGAAACCGGGGGGACGTCCTGATACCCGCGGTGGCCCGCGGCCTGCCAGGGTGGGCACATGACGACGCAGCCACGGTCGCCGGGACGCCTGCCGGGACGGCCGGCGCAGGGCAGCACGGCGCCGGACCGCCTCCTGCCGTTCGCCCACCGTTCGCCCGCCCGACGCCTGCCGCGCCACC
>NZ_JAXUAK010000024.1:0-36313 GCF_046535855.1 Puerhibacterium sp. TATVAM-FAB25
AAATCCCTCTCGCCTCCCCCCCTCGCCCCCCCCCGCGCCGCCGCGGGGGCGGGGGGGGGGGGGGGCCGCCCCCCCCCCCCCCGCGCGGGGGGGGGGGGGCCCCCCGGGGGGCCGGGGGGGGGGCCCCCCCGCCCGCGGACGACGCGTCAGGACTCGAAGCCGATGGACATGAACTCGTCGACGTTGTCGGCGGTGACGACGGGGGCGTAGAGCGTGGTGGTGCGCGGCACGCCCAGCGACGCGAGGTCGCTCATCGACTTGTTCTGCGCCACGAGCCGGGCCAGCTTCACGCCGTCGGCGGCCTGCGTGGACGGGTAGACCACGGTGGCTTGGACGACGCTGTCGCCGGACTCGATCTCGCGCATCATGTTGGCCGAGCCGGCGCCGCCGACGAGGAAGAACTCGTCGCGCCCGGCGTTCTCGATGGCCGCCAGGACGCCGACGCCCTGGTCGTCGTCGTGGTTCCAGATGGCGTCGATCTGCGGGTTGGCCTGCAGCAGGTTCGTCGCCGCGGCCTCGCCGCCCTGGACGGTAAAGTCCGCCGCGACGCGGGCGTCGACGTCCAGGCCGCAGTCGGCCAGCGCGTCGGCGAAGCCCTGGCTGCGGTCCTGCGTCAGCGGCAGCGAGTCGATGCCGGCGATCTCGGCCACGACGGCGTCGGGGTTGTCGCCGAGCTGCTCGCAGATGTATGTGCCGGCGCTGACGCCCATGCCGTAGTTGTCGCCCAGGATCGTGGCGCGGGCGGCGAACGGGCTGGAGAACTCGCGGTCCACGTTGATGACCGGGATGCCGGCCTCCATGGCCTTGGTGGCCACCTCGGTCAGCGCCGCGCCGTCGAAGGGCAGCAGCACGATGGCGTCCACCCCGTCGTTGATGAAGCCCTCGATCTGGCTGATCTGGAGGTTGACGTCGTTGGTGCCCTCGGCGACCCGGAGCGTCACGTCCTCGTAGTTCTCCGCCTCCGCGCGCGCGGCCGAGGTGATGGCGCCCATCCAGCCGTGGTCGGCGGCGGGCGCGGAGAACCCGATGACGACCTCGTCGCCCGGCTCGTCGTTCGCGGTGCCGGCCGCAGCCGCGGCGCCGCCACCACCGCCGCCCTCGTCCTCCTGCTGCTGCGGCTCGTTGCTGGTGCAGCCGGCGGCGAGCAGGACGGCCGCCGAGGCCGCGATGGTGGCACCGACCAGGCGGCGGCGCTGCGTGCGTGCGGACATGAGATCTCCTTCGATCCGGATCCTGGAGGGGTGGGTGACGACGGTCGGGCGGCTCAGGTGGTGACGGTGTCCCGCCGGGCGGACCACTGCTGCAGCAGGACGGCGCCGACGATGATGGCGCCCTTGGCGACCGCCTGGACCGAGCTGTTGAGGTCGTTCTGGATGAAGACGTTGGTGAGGGTGGCGAAGATCAGCACGCCGAGGACGGTGCCGACGATGGTGCCGCGGCCGCCGGCGAGCAGCGTGCCGCCCACGACGACGGCGGCGATCACGTCGAGCTCGATCAGCGTGCCGTGGGTGGAGGACCCGGCGGTGGTGCGCGCCAGCATCATCACGCCGCCGACGCCGGCTGCCAGGCCGGTGAGCCCGTACAGGTAGAGGGTGTGGCGGCGCACGTTGATGCCCGCCAGGCGGGCCGCCTCGGGGTTGCCGCCGACGGCGACGGTGCGCCGGCCGAAGGTGGTGCGGTTGAGCAGGAACCACCCGGCCACCGCCACCACGAGGAAGATCCACACGATCACGGGCAGGCCGAGGACGTCGCCGCGGAACGTGTCGAGGAACGAGTCGACGGACACGATCTGGGTGCGCCGGCCCGCGATGATCTCGGCGAGGCCGCGGGCGGCGGCCAGCATCGCCAGGGTGGCGATGAACGCCACGACCCGGCCGTAGGCGATGAGCACCCCGTTGACCAGGCCGCAGCCGAGGCCGACGGCCAGCGCGCAGCCGACCATGACGACCCAGCCGGACTGCTGCGCCATCGCCTGGGTGGCGAGGGTGCTCGCCCAGACGGACGCCAGGCCCAGCACCGACCCGACCGACAGGTCGATGCCGCCGGCGGTGATGACGAAGGTCATGGCGATGGCCAGCACGCCGGTCACGGCGGCCAGGCTGAGGATCACCTCGACGTTCTGCAGGCTGGCGAAGCGGCTGCCCGCCGTCGCCCAGCCCACCACGCACAGCAGCAGCAGGGCGACGACGAGACCGCCGTTGCGGGTCGCGCCGCTGCCCGCCCACCGGCGTGACGTGCTGACGACCGCCTGCTGGTGGCCGCCGGCGGTCCCGGCGTCCTGCCCCGGCAGCCGCTGGGCGATGTCGTCGCCCCCCGTGGTGCGGGCTCCGATGGTCGGCTCGCTCACGCTGCGCTCCCTTCCATGACGAGGTCGAGCACGCGGTGCTCGTCGATCTCGGTGGCGGCGGACGTGTGCACCACGCGGCCCTCGGCCACCACGAGGACGCGGTCGGCGAGCCCCAGCACCTCGGGGATCTCGCTGGAGACCACCAGCACGGCCGTCCCGGCGTCCGCCAGGCGGCGGACCAGGCCGTAGATCTCCGCGCGGGCGCCGACGTCGACGCCGCGCGTCGGCTCGTCGAGCAGCAGCACGCGGCAGCCGTGCACGAGCCAGCGCGCCAGCATCGCCTTCTGCTGGTTGCCGCCCGACAGGGTGCGCGCCGCGCGGTCCACCTGGGCGGGGCGCAGGTCCAGCGCCTCCACCTGCTCGCGCGCGGCCTTGCGCTCGGCGCGCTCGTCGAGCAGGCCGCCGCGGGCGAAGCGCCCGAACGCCGACAGGGTGATGTTGCGGTAGACGGGCTCGTCGAGCAGCAGGCCCTGGCTCTTGCGCTCCTCGGGCGCCAGCCCGATCCCGGCGTTCACGGCGGCGCCCACCGAGCCGGGGCGCAGCCGCCGGCCGTCGACGCGCACGCTGCCCGCCGTGGCGCGGCGGGCGCCGTAGAGGGTCTCGAGGATCTCCGACCGGCCGGCGCCGACGAGCCCGGCGAGCCCGACGACCTCCCCGGCGCGCACCTGGAGGCTGACGTCCTCGAACACCCCCCGCAGCCCGAGGTGCTCGACGTCGAGCACCACCGGGGCGTCGGCCGGCACGCCCGGGCGCGGCGGGAAGTCGAACTCCACCGTGCGGCCCGTCATGAGCCGGATGAGCTCGCGGGTCGGCGTGCTCGCCACCGGCAGGTTCTGGGCGACCGTGCGGCCGTCCTTGAGCACCGTGATCCGGTCGCCGATCTGGCGGATCTCCTCCATCCGGTGGGAGATGTAGACCACGGCCACGCCCTGGGCCTTCAGCTCGCGCACGATCCGGAAGAGCGTGGCGACCTCGCCGGAATCCAGGACGGCGGACGGCTCGTCCATGACGATCACCCGCGCGTCGTGGGACAGCGCGCGCGCCATGGACACGATCTGCTTGCCCGCCGCGGACAGCGTCCCGACCTCGCGGTGCGGGGAGATGTTGCCGTGCCCCAGCCGGGTGAGCAGCTCGCGGGTGCGCCGCGCGGCGTCGCGCCGCCGGGAGAACCCGGCGGAGTCGAGCTCGTGCCCCAGGAAGACGTTCTCGGCGACCGTGAGGCCGTCTACGACGTCGAGCTCCTGGTAGATCGTCGCCACCCCGAGCCGGAGTCCCGCCACGGGGGTCGGGATCGTCACGGGCTCGCCGTCGAGGAGGATGCTCCCCTCGGTCGGCTGGTGGGCGCCGGCGAGCACCTTGATGAGCGTCGACTTGCCGGCGCCGTTCTGGCCGAGCAGGCAGTGCACCTCGCCCGGCAGGATCTCGAGGTCCACGCCGTCGAGCGCCCGAGCCCCCGGGAAGACCTTGACGATGCCCCGCATCTCCAGCAGCGGGCGCTCGGCCGTCCCGGTGGGGGCCTGCGCCTGCGTGCGCTCCTTCGCGTCGTCGGCGGTCGCGCCGCCGTGACGGTCGTCACTGACCATGCGTCGGAACGTAGCCGGACTTTTGACGGCCGTCAATCATAAGTTCCACGGTCATCGGTCGTGGTTGACTGTGCTCATGGTGGAAGTGACGACGCAGCCCCGTCCACCGGCGCCCCGCGCCGCCGGCGCGGGCGAGCTCTTCCAGCTCCTGCGCGACGGCCGGCCCCGCACGCGCGCCGAGCTGGCGGCGATCACCGGCCAGGCCCGCTCGACGGTCGCGGCGCGCATCGACGCGCTGCTGGCCGCGGGGCTCGTCGCCCCGGCCGGCGAGGCGACGTCGACGGGCGGGCGCCCGCCGGTGACCTTCGCCTTCCACCCCGGCGCCAAGGTCGTGCTCGGCGTCGACCTGGGCGCCACGCACGCCCGGCTGGCCGTCACCGACCTCTCCCCCACCGTGCTGGCCGCCTACGACGCGCCGCTGGCCATCGCCGACGGGCCGGACGCGGTCCTGTCCTGGGTCGCCGAGACCGGCGCGAAGCTGCTCGAGGAGGCGGGGCGCGGCCCCGCGGACCTCGCCAGCGTCGGCGTCGGCCTGCCCGGCCCCGTCGAGCACGCCTCGGGCCACCCCAACAACCCGCCGATCATGCCGGGGTGGGACGACGCCGACGTCCCCGGCATCCTCGGCGGCCGGTTCGGCGTCCCCGTGCTGGTGGACAACGACGTCAACATCATGGCGCTGGGCGAGCACCGCTCGGCCTGGCCGGACGTCGACGACCTGCTCTTCGTCAAGGTCGCCACGGGCATCGGCGCCGGCATCGTGACCGACCGGCACCTGCTGCGCGGCGCGCAGGGGGCCGCCGGCGACCTCGGGCACGTCGCGCTGCCCGGCGCCGAGCACGTGCAGTGCCGGTGCGGGAACGTCGGCTGCCTCGAGGCGGTGGCGAGCGCGCACGCGGTCGCCACCGCGCTCGGGGCGCAGGGGCTGCCCGCGAGCACCGGCGCGGACGTCGTCGCGCTCGTGCGCGCCGGCGACCTCGCCGCCGCCCAGGCCGTGCGCCAGGCCGGCCGGGACATCGGCACCGTGCTCGCCGCGAGCGTGAGCCTGCTCAACCCGTCGGCCATCGTCATCGGCGGCATCCTCGCCGAGGCCGGCGAGCACCTCGTCGCCGGCATCCGCGAGGTCGTCTACCGGCGCTCGCTGCCCCTGGCCACGCAACACCTGCGGATCGTCACCGCCCGCACCGGCGCCGAGGCCGGCGTGCTCGGGGCCAGCGTCATGGCCGTGGACCACGTGCTGTCGGCCGCGGCGATCGACGCCGCGCTCGAGGCCTGACGGCGCCTCAGCCCTCCCCGGCGGCCTCCTCGGCGGCGCCCCCCTCGGTGCCGCCGCCGAGCGCGGCCGGCCCCTCGGCGAGCAGCCGGGTGAACTGCGCCTCGTCGAGGACCGGCAGGCCCAGCTCCTCGGCCTTGGCGGCCTTCGAGCCCGCGTTCGCGCCGACGACGACGTAGTCGGTCTTCTTGGACACCGAGCCGGCCGCCTTGCCGCCCGCCGCGAGGATCGCCTCCTTGGCGCCGTCGCGGCTGTAGCCCTCGAGCGATCCGGTGACCACCACGGTGAGGCCGGCGAGCGGGCCGGTCGGCCCCTCGGCGGCGCGCTCCGCCATGGCCTGCGGCCCGGGGTGGCCGGGCGTCGCGAACCGCACCCCCGCGCGCTGCCAGCTCTCGACGATCTCGACGTGCCAGTCGACCTCGAACCACGCCTTGAGCTCGGCGGCGATGACCGGCCCGACGCCCTCGACGCCCGCCAGGTCCTCCTGCGACGCCGCCCGGATCGCCTCGAGGGAACCGAACCAGTCCGCGAGCGCCCGCGCCGCCACCGGCCCGACGTGCCGGATGTTCAGCGCGACGAGCTGGCGCCACAGGTCCTTGGTCTTGGCCCGCTCGAGCTCCTCCAGCAGCGTGGTCGCCTGGGCCGAGGGCGCCCACTCCGGCAGCTCCTCCCCCGCGTCGGCGGCGGCCTGGCGCTGCGCCTTGGTGTAGGTGAGCTTCCGCCGGAACGGCGCGCGGCGACGCGCGACGCCGTCGTCGTCCACCTTGGGCAGGCCCGTCTCGGCGTCGCGCACCACCGCCTCGATGGGCAGCAGCTCGTCGAGCGTGAGCGAGAACAGCCCGGCCTCGGTGCGCAGCGGCGGCTGCTCCGGCACGTCGGGCTGGGTGAGCGCCGCCGCGGTGACCTCGCCGAGCGCCTCGACGTCCAGGGCGCCGCGCGAGCCGATGTGCTCGACGCGGCCGCGCACCTGGGCGGGGCAGGACCGGGCGTTGGGGCAGCGCAGGTCGACGTCGCCCTCCTTCATCGGCCGCAGCGGGGTGCCGCACTCGGGGCACTCGGCCGGCATGACGAAGTCCTCGCGCGGGTACCCGTCGTCCGCGAGCGCCGTGACCGGCCCGACGATCTCCGGGATGACGTCGCCGGCCTTGCGCAGCACGACCACGTCGCCGATCCGCACGCCCTTGGCCTTGACGACGTCCTGGTTGTGCAGCGTGGCCTGGCGCACGGTGGACCCGGCGACCTTGACCGGCTCCATCACCGCGAAGGGGGTGGCCCGGCCGGTGCGGCCGACCGCCACCTGGATGGTCAGCAGGCGGGTGTTGACCTCCTCCGGCGGGTACTTGTAGGCGATGGCCCAGCGCGGGGCGCGGCTCGTGGCGCCGAGCCGGCGCTGGTCGTCCAGGGCGTCGACCTTGACCACGATGCCGTCGAGCTCGTGCTCGATGTCGTGCCGGTGGGCGCCGAAGTGCTCGATCATCTCGACCACGCCGTCCACGCCCTCGACCACGCGGTTGTGCGGGGAGACGGGCAGGCCCCACCGCGCGAAGTGCTCGTACGCCTCCGACTGCCGCGCCAGCTCGGTGTCCTGCCCGGCCGTCCACTGCAGCGCGCCGACGCCGTGCACGTACAGGCGCAGGGCCTCGACGCGCGCGAGCCCGGCCTCGGCCTCGAGGCCCTCCTTCTTGTCGAGCAGCTGGCGCAGGCCGCCGGCCGCCGCGTTGCGCGGGTTGGCGAACTGCGGGAACCGGCGCAGCGCGGCGAGGCGCGCGCGCTCCTCGTCGAACTCCCGCGCGCTCGCCGCCCGGCCGCCGTGCCGCTCGCGCGCCTCGGCCACGGCGCGCTCGCGCAGCCGGGCCTGCAGGTCGTTGAGCCGCTCGAAGGCCGCGACGGGGATGAAGACCTCGCCGCGCACCTCGACGAGGTCGGGGTGGCCGTCGCCGGCCAGCCGGCGCGGGATGTCGGCGATCCGCAGGGCGTTCTGCGTGACGTCCTCACCGGTGCGGCCGTCGCCGCGGGTGGCCGCCCGCACGAGGCGGCCCTTCTCGTACAGCAGGGCGATCGCGAGCCCGTCGATCTTCACCTCGGACAGGTAGCCGACGCGCTCGGCGCCGAGGTCCCGGGCCACCCGGGCGTCCCACGCGCGCAGCTCCTCGACGGAGAAGACGTTGTCGAGGCTGAGCATGCGCTCGACGTGCTCGACCGTGGCGAAGCCCTCCGCGGCCGCGCCGCCCACGCGCTGCGTGGGCGACTCCGGCGACTGCAGCGCGGGGTGCGCCGCCTCGAGCGCCTCGAGCTCGCGCATCCGCGCGTCGTACTCGGCGTCGGAGACGAGCGGGGAGTCCTGCTCGTAGTACGCCCGCTGGTCGGCCTCGACCAGGTCGCGCAGCTCGACCCAGCGCCGCTGCGCCGCCTGCTCGTCCAGCTCGGCGGCCGAGAGGGCCGAGGTCCCCTCGCCGGCGGTCGCGTCCGTCGTCGTCTCGCTCACCGGCACATCATCGCGCGAACCGGGGACACGCGGCGCGCCGGCCTCGCCGGAGGGCTAGGGTCCCGAGGCATGAGCGCCGCCGCGGGCCACACCCCCGTCCCCGCCGACCCCGTCCCCACCACGCCGCTGGACCCCGACGCCGTCGACCCCTTCGGCTGGCTCGAGGACGTCGAGGGCGACGCCGCGCTGGCGTGGGTCCGCGAGCGCAACGCGCACGCGCGCCGGACGCTCGGCGCCGACCCGATGTTCGCCGCCACCGAGGCCGCCGTGCGGGAGGTGCTCGACTCCGACGCCCGGATCCCGGAGGTCGGGCGGATCGGGAACCTCTACTACAACTTCTGGCGGGACGCCGAGCACGAGCGCGGCCTGTGGCGCCGCACCACGCTGGAGTCGTACCGCTCGGCCGAGCCCGAGTGGGAGACGGTGCTGGACCTCGACGCGCTCGCCGAGGCCGAGGGCGAGAGCTGGGTGTGGCACGGCGCCTCGGTGCTGCGCCCCACGCCGGAGCAGGTCGCCGCCGGCGAGCCGTGGCGGCGCGCGCTGGTCGACCTGTCCCCCGGCGGCTCCGACGCGGACGTGACCCGCGAGTTCGACCTGGTCGAGCGCCGCTTCGTCTCCGCCGCCGAGGGCGGCTTCGAGCGCGCGGTCGGCACCGGCGGCGCCAAGGGCGGCCTGGCCTGGGCCGACGAGGACACGGTCTACGTGTTCACCGACTTCGGCGAGGGCACGACGACGCCGGCGGGCTACCCCCGCATCGTCAGGCTGTGGCGGCGCGGCACGCCGCTCGCCGAGGCGGCGACCGTCTACGAGGGCGCCGCCGACGACATGTACATCTCGGCGCGGCGCTCGCGTACGCCGGGCTTCGAGCGCGACGTGGTCAGCCGCACCATCGCCTTCTACCGGTCCGAGACGTTCCTGGCCGAGCACGTCGGCACCCCCGAGCAGACGCTGACGAAGATCGACGTGCCCGACTCCGCGGAGGTCGGCTTCCACCGCGAGTGGCTGCTGGTCGAGCTGCGCGACGACTGGACGGTCCGCGGCCGCGGCGGCGAGCGCACCTACGCCTCGGGCTCGCTCCTGGCGGCCCGGCTCGACGACTTCCTCGCCGGCGAGCGCGACCTCGCCGTGCTGTTCGCCCCGACGCCGACGACGTCGTTGGCCGGCGCCACGTGGACGCGCCACCACCTCGTGGTCAACGTGCTCGACGACGTCACCAACCGCCTGCACGTGCTCACCCCGCCCGCCGGCGCCGACGGAGCCGACGGAGCCGACGGGGCATCGAGCGAGGAGTGGACGCGCACGGAGCTGCCGGCCACCGACCCGCTGGCGTCGGTCGGCACCCGCGCCGTCGACCCGGTCGACAGCGACGACGTGTGGCTGGTGACCACCGGCTACCTCACGCCGTCGACGCTCGCGCTGGCCACCGTCGTCGGGCCGGACGGCGACGGGGCGACCGGCGCGACGGAGCCCGAGCCGCTCAAGGCGGCGCCGGCGTTCTTCGACGCCGAGGGCCTGGTGGCGGAGCAGCACTTCGCCACGTCCGACGACGGCACCCGCGTGCCGTACTTCGTCGTCGGCCCGCAGGAGGCGCTGCGCCCGCCGCGCGGCGTGCAGGGCACCGCCCCGACGCTGCTGTACGGCTACGGCGGCTTCGAGGTCCCGCTGACGCCGGGGTACTCCGGCACCGTCGGGCGGGCGTGGCTGCGCCACGGCGGGGTCTACGCCGTCGCCAACATCCGGGGCGGCGGCGAGTACGGGCCCGCGTGGCACCAGGCTGCGCTGCGCGGGAACCGGCACCGGGCCTACGAGGACTTCGCGGCCGTCGCGCGCGACCTCGTCCAGCGGCGCATCACCACGCCCGCCCACCTCGGGGCGCAGGGCGGGTCCAACGGCGGCCTGCTCACGGGCAACATGCTCACCCGCTACCCCGAGCTGTTCGGCGCGATCGTGGTGCAGGTGCCGCTGCTCGACATGAAGCGGTACTCCCACCTGCTCGCCGGCGCGTCCTGGACGGCCGAGTACGGCGACCCGGACGACCCGGAGCAGTGGGAGTTCCTGCGGACGTTCTCGCCGTACCACCTGGTCGACGCCGAGCGCGACTACCCGCCGGTGCTGCTGACGACCTCGACGAAGGACGACAGGGTGCACCCCGGGCACGCCCGCAAGATGGCCGCGCTGCTGCTGGCCTGCGGCAAGGACGTCACCTACTACGAGAACGTCGAGGGCGGGCACGGCGGCGCGGCCAACAACGCGCAGGCGGCGTACATGGCCGCTCTCGCCTGGACTTTCCTGGGGCAGCGGCTGGCCTGAGCCGACCGGGGCGGGTCAGGCCGGGGCGGGTCAAACGAGGCGGGTCAAACGGGGCGGGTCAAACGGGGCGGACCAGGCCCGGGCGGGTCAGGCCGGGAGCCGCGGCCGCGCGAGGACGGCAGCCTCAGGCCGCGGCGCGCTCCGCGAGCGCCTCGGCGACCCGCCCCAGGTTGGCCAGGCCGGCGCGGTGGTCGTCGGCGCTCGCCGGCTGCGCGCGCGGCGCCGACAGCAGCGTGACGGCGTCGAGCCCGCCCGCGGGCAGGCCGACCCGGCGCCACGGCTCGGCCACGGTGCGCACCAGCTCGCCGAGCAGCGGCCCGGCGCACTGCGACACCTTCGCCGGCGGCAGGCCGGCCCACAGGCTCACGCCCTTCTCGATCGCCCGGGCCACCAGCTCCCAGGCCCGCTCGTTCCAGCCCTCCGGCCCGAGGCCGCCGAGGTCGAGGCCGACGGCGTCCGCGCCGGCCAGCACGGCGGGCGGCACGCCGACCCACGTGGCGCCGAGGTGGACCACCGCCGTCGCCCCGGCGTCATGCACGGCGTCGACGACCGGGCGCAGCCCCTCGACGATCTCGGGCCCGGGCACCGCCCGCAGCCGCGAGTAGCCGGAGAAGGTGGGCAGGACGCCCGCGTGCACCTGGCCCAGCAGCGGCTCCGCGAGCTGCACCACCACCTCGGCGCCCGGCACCTGCGCGCGCACCTCGGCGACGTGCTCGCGCAGCCCCTCGGCGAGCGCCACCGCGAGGTCGCGCCGGGCGCCCCGGTCGGCCAGCACGCGGTCGCCGCGGGCCGCGTAGAGCTGCGCGGCGAGCGTCCAGGGACCCACGACCTCGAGGGCGAACGGCCCGGCGTAGCCGTAGGCGGCGATCGCGAGCGCGCCGAGGTCCTCGCGGCGGAACGCCTCCGCGCGGCGCAGGTCCAGGCCGGGCCGGTCGGCGAGCTTCCAGCCGTGCGGGCCGAGCTCCACGGACAGGTCGGCGAGCAGCGCGGCCGTACGGCCCGTCGCGTCGGCGCCCGGGCCCCGCCCGGCGAGCTGGACCAGGAACGGGACGGCGCCGACGCCGGTGGGCAGCTCGGCGAGGTCGCCCAGCACGACCTGCTGCGCCTCGAGGACGTCGTCCTCGCCGCCGGGCCAGGGGCCGTGGCCGCTCACCGTCACCATGCGTCGTCTCCTCGCGTCCCGCTCGTCTGCGTGCTGCTCGTCTGCGTGCTGCTCGTGTGCTGCTCGTGTGCTCCGCCGACGTGTCAGTACCAGCGCACGCCATACCGTGCGCTCGTCCTGACGCGTGCCGACCCCCGGGCGGCTGTCAGTACCAGCGCACGGTATGGCCTGCGCTCGTGCTGACAACCGCCGGGGCCGGACGCCGGTACCCGGACGGCGTGGGTCAGGCGGTGGCGGCGACCGGTGCCGCGCGCCAGGCGCGGGACACCGTGGCCTGGCCCAGCACCTGCGTGCCGCGGTAGACGACGACGGACTGCCCCGCCGCGACGCCCCGCAGCGGCCGCTCGGTGAGCGCCACCTCCAGCCCGGCCCCGCCGTCCGGGCCGCGGGTGGTCCGCACCCGCGCCCCGATGGCCGCGCCGTGCGCGCGCACCTGCACCTGCGCGTCGAACCACTCCCCGTCCGCGCCGTCCGCGCCGTCCGCGCCGCCGTCGGCCGGCAGGGCGCCGGCGAACCACACGGCCCGCTCCCCGGCGATGCGGTCGACGGTGAGCAGCTCGGCGGGCCCGACGACGACGGTGTTGGTGTCGGCGCGCACGTCGACGACGTACCGGGGCCGGCCGTCGGCCGCGGGCCGGCCCAGGCCGAGGCCGCGCCGCTGCCCGACGGTGTACGCGTAGGCGCCGTCGTGCTCGCCGACGACCGTGCCGTCGGTGTCCACCACGGCGCCGGGGCGCGCGCCGAGCCGGTCGCGCAGGAAGCCGCGGGTGTCGCCGTCGGCGACGAAGCAGATGTCGTAGGAGTCGGGCTTCGCGCTCACCGACAGCCCGCGGCGGGCCGCCTCCGCGCGCACCTCGTCCTTGGTCGCGAAGCCGCCGAGCGGGAACATCGCCCGCTCGAGCCGCTGCGGGCCCATGACCGCCAGCACGTAGGACTGGTCCTTCTCGGCGTTCGGCGAGCGGTGCAGCTCGTGCACGGTGGCCCCGTCGGGCAGCGTGCGCGTGACGACCTGGGCGTAGTGGCCGGTCGCGACGGCGTCGAAGCCCAGCGCGGTCGCCTTGTCGAGCAGCGCCTCGAACTTGATGTGCTCGTTGCAGCGCACGCACGGGTTGGGCGTGCGGCCGGCCTCGTACTCGCTGAGGAAGTCGGCCACGACGGTGTCCTCGAAGCGCTCGGACAGGTCCCAGACGTAGTACGGGATGCCGAGCACGTCGGCGGCGCGACGGGCGTCGCCCGCGTCCTCGATCGAGCAGCAGCCGCGCGAGCCGGTGCGGAACTGGTCGCGGTTGCGGCTCAGCGCCATGTGCACCCCGACGACCTCGTGGCCCGCCTCGACCGCGAGCGCCGCGGCCACGGCGGAGTCGACGCCGCCGGACATCGCCGCCAGCACCCTCATGCCGCACCCCCGCCCGGGGCCGCGGCCGGCGCCACCGACGCGGAGACGAGGCCCGCGGCCTGCGCACGGGCGACCACCTGCGGCAGGGCCGCGACGAGCCGCTCGACGTCGGCCTCGGTGGAGGTGGCGCCGAGGGAGAAGCGCAGCGCGCCGCGCGCCTCCGCCTCGGGCAGGCCCATGGCGAGCAGCACGTGCGACGGCTGCGGCACCCCGGCCTGGCAGGCCGAGCCGGTGGACGCCTGCACCCCGGCGGAGTCGAGCAGGTACAGCAGCGAGTCCCCCTCGGCGCCCGGGAAGGTGAAGTGCGCGTTGGCGGGCAGCCGGCCCGCCGGCTCGGCGGCGGGGTCGGGGCCGCGCAGCACGGCGCCGGGGGCGACGGCGCGCACGCCGGCCACGAGCCGGTCGCGCAGGGCGGCCAGGTGGGCGGCGCGCGCGGCGCGGTGGGCGACGACGTCGGACACCGCGGCGGCGAAGGAGCGGATCGCGGGCGCGTCGAGCGTGCCCGAGCGCACGCCGCGCTCCTGGCCGCCGCCGTGCAGCACCGCCTCCAGCGGCAGGTCGCGCCGGGCGAGCAGGGCGCCCACGCCGATCGGGCCGCCGAGCTTGTGGCCGGAGACCGTCATGGCGTCGACGCCGCTCGCGGCGAAGTCCACCTCGAGCTGGCCGACCGCCTGCACCGCGTCGGTGTGCACCGGCACGCCGTGCTGGTGGGCGAGGCGGACGACGTCGCGCACCGGCTGCACCGTGCCGACCTCGTTGTTGGCCCACATGACCGACACCAGCGCGATCTCGTCGGCGTGCGCGGCGAGCTCGGCGCGCAGCGCGTCGAGGTCGACGCGGCCGGCGGCGTCCACGGGCAGCAGCACGATCTCCGCGCCGGCATGCCCGGCGAGCCAGAAGGCCGGGTCGAGCACGGCGTGGTGCTCGACGGCGGAGACGAGCACCCGGGTGCGGCGGGTGGCGCCGCGCCGGCGCCCCCAGAAGATCCCCTTGATCGCGAGGTTGTCCGCCTCGGTGCCGCCCGCGGTGAAGATCACCTCCGACGGGCGTGCGCCCAGGGCCGCGGCGACGGTCTCGCGCGCCTCCTCCACCACCCGGCGGGCGCCGCGGCCCGCGGCGTGCAGGCTCGAGGCGTTGCCGACCCGCTGGGCCTCCGCCACGTACGCCGCGAGGGCGGCCGGCGACATCGGGGTGGTCGCCGCGTGGTCGAGGTAGGCGCCGGCGTCGGGCTCGGGCGAGCCGGTCGGCAGCACGGGGGTGGTCACCTGCCCAGTCTACGAACCGTGCGGGGCGGCGGAGGGCGCCGGGGACGGTCCCCGGCGGTGACGGACGGCACCCGCACGGCGCCGGCCCCCGCCGCAGCGCGACGGGGGCCGGCGTGGCTCGTGCGACGGGTCAGCGCGCCCAGCGGCCGCGGGAGCGGCCGCCGGGGCCCCAGCCCTTGCCGCCGCGCGGCCACGGGAACGGCCCGGGGCCGTCCCAGCCGTGGCCGTGGCCGTTGCCCTTCCCCGGCTGCTCGCCGGCACCGGCGCGGTACACCTGCACCGTCGCCGGGCGCGGGCCGCGCCAGGCGCCGGCCGGCACCGGCTCGCCCGCGGCGAGGTAGTCCGGGAAGAACGAGTGCTGGTCGGCGAACGACCCGTCCTCGCCCGGGTGCTGCACGTTGACGTAGACCATGCCGTCGCGGCTGTCGACGACGGGGCCGCAGGTCTCCGCCTCGCGCGGCACCGCCAGGAACTGCTGCACGTGGCCGCGCTCCCGGCCGGTCAGCGGCACCTTGAACAGGCCGTCGCACCTCTGGATCGACGACGGCTGGCCGTCGGTGGAGATCCACAGGTTGCCGTCGGCGTCGAACGCGAGGTTGTCGGGGCAGGAGATCGGCGACACCTTCTCGGCCGGGAAGCCGGCGAAGTACGTGCCGTCGTTCGTCGCCGGGTCGCCGGCCACGAGCAGCAGGTTCCACCGGAACGTCTCGGACAGCTGGTCGCCGCGGTCCTCGACGATCTCCACCACGTGCCCGTCGCGGTTGGCGCCTCGCGGGTTGGGCTCGGTGGGGCCCTCCTTGCCGGCCTTGCCGCGGTCGGTGTTGTTGGTGCACGCGACGTAGACGCGGCCGGTCAGCGGGTGGGGCTCGACGTCCTCGGGCCGGTCCATCTTCGTGGCGCCCACGGCGTCGGCCGCCAGGCGCGTGAACACGAGCACCTCGGCGACGCTCATGCCCGGCACGCGGGACTCGCCGTCCTCGACGAGCGGGACCCACCGGCCGGTGCCGTCGAACGCGCCGTCGGACGGCACGGCGCCGGAGCCGTCGATCTCGGCGGCCGGCGAGTCACCCTCGAACCGCGCGACGTACAGGTCGCCGGCGGACAGCAGCTGCTTGTTGTGGGCGCGGGCCCGCGCGCTGCCGCCGCGGCGGAAGGTGTCGCGCGAGACGAACTTGTAGACGTAGTCGAAGCGCTCGTCGTCGCCCATGTACGCCACCGCGTGCCCGTCCTCCGACAGGATGACGTTGGCGCCCTCGTGCTTGAGCCGGCCCATCGCCGTGTGCTTCACCGGCGGGGCGGACGGGTCGTACGGGTCGAGCTCCACGACCCAGCCGAAGCGGTGGCTCTCGTTCTCGTAGCCGGCGTTGCGGGCGTCGAAGCGCGGCTCGTCGAGCTCCCAGCCGTACGACGTGGCCGCGTCGCGCAGGCCGTAGCGGGCGTCGCGCGGGTCGGTGCCGGTGGCCCGGAAGTAGCCGTGGAAGTTCTCCTCGCCGGAGACGACGGTGCCCCACGGGGTGGTGCCGCCCGCGCAGTTGTTCAGGGTGCCCAGCACGCGGGTGCCGGTGGGGTCCGCGACGGTCCGCATGAGGTCGCTGCCGGCGGCGGGGCCGTCGACGACGAACTCGGTGCCGAGGTGGACGCGCCGGTTCGAGCGGCTCAGGCGCGAGTACTCCCACGGGGTGCCGGTGCGGCGGCGGGTCACCTCGACCACCGACATGCCGTGCGCGGCGCGCTCGATCGCGCGGCGAGTGGCGGCGTCGTACGACTCGTCGAACATGATGGCGGGGTTGGTGTACTCGTGGTTGCTCACGAGCAGGCCCCGGGTGCCGCGCGAGCGGGCGTGCAGCGGCTTGGCCAGCTCCTTCGGGTCCGCCGGGAGGATGTCGAGGTAGTCGCAGTTGTAGCCGAACTGCAGCGCCTGCTGCTGCGGCGACTGCCGGGCCGGGTCGAACGCGCGGCCGCCGGGCAGGATCGGGTCGCCCCAGCGGATGATCGGGGACCACTCGTAGCCGTCGGGCACCACGAGCGCGTCGGTGGCCGCGGGCTGCGGCGCGATCGCGCCGAAGGCCAGGCCCTTGCGGCCCGCGGCGACGGGGCCGCCGGCGGCCGCGGCGCCCGGGGCGCCGGCGACCTGCGCCCCGCCGACGACGACGGCGGCCGCGGCGGCCAGGCCGCCGAGCATGCGCCGGCGCGTCAGCGCCCGCGAGGCGACCTCACGGAACGTCTCGTGGTCCGTGCGGTTGGGGACGGGGTGCGCGCACTGGTCGGCGCACTTGAGGCGGCAGGTCACGGGGCTGCGCTTGCCGCGCGCGTGGCTGGGCTTGGGCTCCAGGCGCAGGAGCGGGCGGGTGCCGGCCTGCGGGGACTCGGGGGCGATCGTCATCGTGCGCTCCAGGCATCGAGGGGCATCGAGGGGCATCGAGGGGCATCGAGGGGCGTCGGGGTGCGTCGGGCTCTCGGGAAAGCGACAAACTCGGGCACGCCGGGCGTGCCGGCTGAGACGCTAGGGACGCCCGGTGGCGGCCGGCGGGCGTCTCGCTGAGCGCGCGGTGAACACCGGGTGACGGTCAGGTGGCTGCCGCTACGGTGACGCCGTGGACCACGTGACGAACCGGCTCGACGGCACCCGCATCGCCTACCGGGTCTTCGGCGAGGGCGCCGCGGGCGCGCCCGCGGTGGTGCTCGTGCACGGCACGGCGCTGTCGCAGGCCATCTGGCGCGGCTTCGGCTGGGTGCGCGAGCTGCAGGCCGACCACCGCGTGGTCACCCTCGACCTGCGCGGCCACGGCGCCAGCGACAAGCCGCACGACGAGGACGCGTACGACCAGGCGCTGTTCGTCGGCGACGTGCTCGGCGTGCTCGACGAGCTCGGCGTGGACCGGGCGCACGTCGTCGGCTACTCCCTCGGCGGCCGCGTCGGCTTCGAGCTCGCCGCCCACCACCCGCACCGCGTCGCCTCGCTGGTGACCCTGGGCGGCTCGCCGCGCACGGGCGAGGGCGCGTTCGACCGCACGTTCTTCCCGGGCTGCGTCGACACCATCGTGGCGCGCGGCATGCAGGCGTTCGTGGACCGCTGGGCGGAGCACCTGGGCCACCCGCTGGACGCCGCGACCCAGGCCGCGCTGCTGCAGAACGACGCGACCGCGCTCGCGGCCTACATGCGGCGCCAGGAGGAGGACGCCGGCGTGCCGGCGTCGGCGCTGAGCGGCTACCCCATGCCGATCCTCATGATCGCCGGCACCGAGGACCTGCCGCGGGTGCGGGCGGCGGCGCGCATGCAGTCGTTGCTGCCCGCCATGCCGGTGCGGCTGCTCGACGGCGCGACGCACGGCCGCACGCCGCGGCACCCGGACGCGCTGCCCACGCTGGTGCACTGGCTCCAGCGGCAGGACGAGCGGCAGGACCGGCAGTAGGCCGGCCGGGCCGCGGGGCGCGCCCCCGGCGGCCCGGCCGCGGGTCAGGACTCCGGCGCGGCGGCCTTGTGCGCCCGGATCGCCTCGGCGGCCTGCGGCAGCACGTCCGCCAGGTCGCCCACGACGGCGAAGTCGCTGATCTCGAAGATCGGCGCCTCGGGGTCGCTGTTGATCGCCACGACCACCTGGGCGGCCTGCATGCCGCCGCGGTGGTGCGGAGCGCCGGAGATGCCCGCGCCGATGTAAAGGCGCGGGGCGACCGTGACGCCGGTCTGGCCGATGTACCGGTCGTGCCAGCCCTCGAACACCGCGTCGCGGCTGGCGCCGACGGCGGCGCCGAGCGCGTCGGCCAGGTCGTTCACCGGGGCGAAGTCGCCGCCCGTGCCGCGCCCGCCGGCGACGACGACGGCCGCCTCCTCGAGCGTCGGCCGCCCCGCGGCGCGGGCGGCGGTCCGGCGGGCCACGACCGTGACGGCGGGGACCTCGACCTCCACCGGCAGCGCCTCGACCTCGGGGCGGGCCGGCTCGGCCGCCGGCTCGGCGACGACGGCGTTGGCCCGCACCGTCACCACGGCCGGGTCGGTCGCCACCACCGACGCCGTCTCCCACGTGCCGGCGAAGACGCGCTTGGTGGCCACGAGGCCCTCGTCCTCCCAGGCCACGTCGGAGGCGTCGACGACCAGCCCGGCGCCGAGCGCGTGCGCGGCCACGGCGGCGGCCTCCTTCGCGGCGAACCCGGCCGGCACCAGCACGACGTCGGCGTCGGTGCGGCGCACGGCCGCGGCGAGCACGGCGGCGACGACGGCGGTGAGGTGGCGCGTGTCCTCGGCGCGCGCGGCGCCCACGATCTCGGCCTGGTGGACGGCCTCGACGCCGTGCGCGCCGAGGGTGGCGAGGGCCTCGACGCCCGGGGCCTCGAGGGTGACGACGTCGACCCGGCCGAGGGAGCGGCCGAGGGTGATCAGCTCCAGCGCGGCGGGGCGGACCTCGGCGGCCGGGTCGAGCAGGACGAGGGCGGTACGGCGGCTCATGCGGGGGTCCTCCGGCTCAGACCAGGTCGTTGCGGATCAGGAAGTCGGCCAGGGCCTTGCCGCCCTCGCCCTTGTCGACGACGAGCTCGACCTCGGCGCGCGGCGGGCGCGGCGCGGCGCGCAACGTCCGGGAGCGGGCGCCCGCGGCGCCGACGGCGGCCGGGTCGAGGGCGAGGTCGGCGGCGGTCCACTCCTCGATCGGCTTGGTCCGGGCGGCCATGATGAGCCTGAAGTTGGGCAGGCGCGGGGTGTTGGCCGAGTCGGCCACCGACAGCACCGCCGGGAGCGGCGCGCGCAGCGTCTCGGCGGCGTCGTCGACCTCGCGCGTGACGGTCAGCGTGCCGGCGGCGGCGTCGAGCTCGACGGTCTTGGCGAACGTCAGGCCGGGGCGGCCGAGCTCGGCGGCGAGCAGGGCCGGCACCACGGAGCCGAGGCCGTCCAGCGCCGCCATGCCGGTGATCACGAGGTCGACGGGCGCCTCGGCCTCGAGGCGGCGCACCGCGGCCGCGAGCGCCGTCGTCGTGCCGAAGTAGTCGGAGCCGGCGAGCGCGTCGTCCGTGACGCGCACCGCGCGGTCGACGCCCATCTGGTAGGCCTTGCGCAGCGCCAGGTCGCCCGGCGCGGGCGCGACGGTCAGCGCCACGACCTCACTGGCCTCCCGCTGGTCCTCCGGCAGCTGCTCGACGAGCCGCAGCGCCGCCTCGACGGCGTTCTCGTCGAGCTCGTTGAGCGACCCCTCGGACGGGTCGCGCACCACGCGCCCGTCGGCGAAGCGGCGGTCGGACGCGATGTCCGGGACGTACTTGACGAGGACGACGATGCGCACTGCTGGCCTTCCGACGTGCTCAAGCGGGCGTCACGAGCCTACTCGGCGCCGGGCTCGCCGGGTCGCCGCCGGGGCGTCGCGTGCGCCACGATGGGCGCCATGGACGGCCCGACATCGCAGGCAGCCTCCCGCCCGGTGGTGCGCCCTCTGACGCGGCCGACGGCCCGCCGCTCGCACGTCCCGCCGCTCGGCGTGCACCCGGCGGGCGACGGCGTGGACGTCGCCGTCGTCGCGTCGCACGCCACCGCCGTCGACCTGTGCCTCATCGACGTCGTCGACCCCGCCCTGCCGGAGCACGACCCGGCGCGCTACCGCGAGCGCCGCGTGCCGCTGCTCGGCCCCACCTACGGCGTCTGGCACGCGCACGTGCCCGGCGTGCGCCCGGGCCAGCGCTACGGGTTCCGCACGCACGGCCCCTGGGACCCGCGGGCCGGCCTGCGCCACAACCCCGCCAAGCTGCTCGTGGACCCGTACGCCCGCGGCCTCGTCGGCGAGCTGACGTACGGGCCCGAGACGCTGGGCGCGGTGGGCGCGCCCCGCTCGGACGACCCCACGACGCCGGACGGGCGCTGGTGGGTCGCCGAGCGGTACGGCGACCCGGAGCCGACCGACTCCCTGGCGTTCGTGCCGCACTCGGTGGTGCTGCCGCCGATGCCGGCCGCGCCGCCGCTGACCCGACCCCGCGTGCCGTGGGCGGACACGGTCGTCTACGAGGCGCACGTGCGCGGCCTGACCCTGCGTCACCCGGGGGTGCCGCCGGAGCTGCGCGGCACCTACGCGGGGCTCGCGCACCCGGCGACCGTCGCGCACCTCAGGAGCCTGGGCGTCACCACCGTGGAGCTGCTGCCGATCCACGCCTCGGCGTCGGAGCCGCGCCTGGTGGCCCACGGGCTGCGCAACTACTGGGGCTACTCGACCCTCGGCTTCTTCGCGCCCGAGCCGCGGTACGCGACCCGCGCCGCGCGCGAGGCCGGCCCCGCCGCCGTGCTCGACGAGGTCCGCGGCATGGTGCACCTGCTGCACCAGTCCGGCATCGAGGTGATCCTCGACGTCGTCTACAACCACACCTGCGAGGGCGGCGACGACCAGCTCCACGTGAGCTGGCGCGGCCTCGACAACGCGGCCTACTACCTGCACGACGGCGCCTCCCCCGCCAAGCTGGCCGACGTCACCGGCACGGGCAACTCGCTCGACTTCCGCCGGGTGCGGGTGGTGCAGACGGCGCTCGACTCGCTGCGCTACTGGGCCCAGGCGGTGGGCGTCGACGGCTTCCGCTTCGACCTGGCGGTGACGCTGGGGCGCGGCACCTACGGGTTCGACCCCGACCACCCGTTCCTCGTCGGGCTGCAGACGGACCCGGTGCTCAGCGGGCTGAAGCTGATCGCCGAGCCGTGGGACGTGGGCCCCGGCGGGTGGCGCACCGGGCAGTTCCCGCCGCCGATGGCGGAGTGGAACGACCGGTTCCGTGACGCGGCGCGCGACTTCTGGCTCGCCTCGGCGGCCGCGGGCTCTCGCGGCCAGCCGATGGTCAGCGTCCGCGAGCTCGGCACCCGCCTGGCCGGGTCGGCGGACCTCTTCGGCCGCTCCGACCCGCCCCTGGTGCGCGGCCCGGTGGCCAGCGTGAACTACGTGACCGCGCACGACGGGTTCACCCTGGCCGACCTGGTGGCCTACGACCGCAAGGACAACTGGGCCAACGGCGAGGACAACCGTGACGGCACCGACGACAACCGGTCGTGGAACCACGGCGTGGAGGGCCACGCGCCCGAGGGCGACCTCGACGCCGCCACCGAGCCGTGGCACGCCGTCGTGCCGCTGCGCCGACGCTCGCAGCGCAACCTGCTCGCCACCCTCCTGCTGGCCGCCGGCACGCCCATGCTCACGGCCGGCGACGAGACGGGCCGCACCCAGCGCGGCAACAACAACGCCTATGCGCTGGACGACGAGACGTCGTGGGTGGACTGGGACCTCGGGGAGGCCGACCGGGACCTGCTGGCCACGACGTCGGCGCTGCTGCGGCTGCGGCGCGAGCACCCGGCGCTGCGCGCCGACTCGTTCTACCTCGGCACCCCGCGCCCCGGCGAGACGCGGCCCGACCTCCTGTGGTTCCGCGAGTCCGGGGACCCGATGGACCGCACGGCGTGGGAGGAGGCGGGCCGGCGCGTGGTGCAGATGCTGCGCCCGGGCCCCGGCGCCGGCGACGCCGACGTGCTGCTCGTGCTCAACGGCCGGCTCGAGGACGCGGTGGTGACGCTGCCGCCCGTGCTCGACGGCGCCCGGCCGTGGCGCCTGGCGTGGAGCTCGGCGTGGCCCACGCCGCAGCGCCCCGCGGACGACCCCGACCCGGCCCACGACGGCGCCACCACCCTGGAGGCGCTCAGCCTGCAGGTCTTCCTCGCGGCGCGCGGCTGAGCCCCGCGGGCGCTGAGCCGCGGCCCGGCGCCCCCGCACCCGGCAAGCACCCCCGGCGCTACGCTCGGGCGCATGTCCACGGACGCCGACGTCGTCGTCATCGGGGCGGGCCTGGCCGGGCTCGTCACCGCCACCGAGCTGGCCGCGGCCGGCCGCCGCGTCGTCGTGCTCGACCAGGAGCCGGCCGCGAGCCTCGGCGGGCAGGCCTGGTGGTCGTTCGGCGGCCTGTTCCTGGTCGGCTCTCCGGAGCAGCGCCGCCTCGGGGTGCGCGACTCCGCCGAGCTGGCGTGGAGCGACTGGCTCGGGGCCGCGGCGTTCGCCGACGGCGCCGACCGGGGCGAGGGCCCCGACCGGCACGGCTACGCCTGGGCCCGGCAGTTCGTGGAGTTCGCCGCAGGCGGCATGCGCTCGTGGCTGCACGGGCTCGGCGTGCGGTGGTTCCCCCTGGTGCAGTGGGCGGAGCGCGGCGGCTACCCCGCCGGCGGCCACGGCAACACCGTGCCCCGCTTCCACGTCACCTGGGGCACCGGCCCCGCCGTCCTCGCGCCGTTCGTCGCGGCGGCCCGCGAGGCGCGCGACGCCGGGCTGCTCGAGGTGCGCTTCCGCCACCGCGTCACCGACCTCGTGATCGCCGACGGCCGGGTCACCGGGGTGCGGGCGCAGGTGCTGGCCGACGACCCCACGCCGGCCGGCGCGCCGTTCGGCGGCCGCGGGCGGCCCTCGTCGCGCGACGTCGTGGGCGAGGTGGAGGTCGGTGCCCAGGCCGTCGTCGTCGCCTCCGGCGGCATCGGCGCGAACCACGACCTCGCGCGCGCCCGGTGGGACCTCACCCACGGGCGGCTGCCGCGGCGCATGCTCTCCGGCGTCCCCGACTCCACCGACGGGCTGATGCTCACCGCCGCGGGCGCCGCCGGCGCCGCCCTGGTGCACGAGAACCGCATGTGGCACTACCCGGAGGGCATCGCCAACCACTCCCCCGTCTGGTCCCACCACGGCATCCGCATCCTGGCGGGGCCCTCGTCGCTGTGGCTGGACGCCGAGGGCCGGCGCCTGCCCGCGCCGCTGTTCCCCGGCTTCGACGCGCTCGGCGCGCTGCAGCACGTCACCCGGCACGGGCACGACCACTCCTGGTTCGTGCTGAACTCCACCATCCTGGACACCGAGCTCGCGCTGTCCGGTTCGGAGCAGAACCCCGACCTCACCGGCAAGGACGTGCGGCTGCTCGCCCAGCGCGTGCTGCCGGGCGCCGTCGGGCCCGTGGCGCGCTTCGCGAAGGAGTCCCCCGAGTTCCTCTGGGCCGCCACGCCCGCCGAGCTGGCCGCGCGGATGAACGCCCTGACGGAGGCGACGCCGGGCTCGGCCGGCCACGTCGACGCGGGCGACCTCGCGGCCGCGGTCGAGCTGCGCGACGCCCAGGTGGCCTCCGGGCTCGGCAAGGACCCGCAGGTGGTGGCCACCGCCGCCGCCCGGCGCTACCTGGTGGACCGGCGCATGCGCGTCGCGCCGCCGCGGCGGCTCACCGACCCGAAGGACGGCCCGCTGCTGGCGGTGCGCCTGTCGGTGCTCACGCGCAAGACGCTCGGCGGCCTGTGGTGCGACCCCGCCGGCCGCGTGCTGCGCCGCGACGGCTCGACGCTCGACGGGCTGTGGGCCGTCGGCGAGGCCGCCGGCTTCGGCGGCGGCGGCGCGCACGGCCACCGCGCGCTGGAGGGCACGTTCCTCGGGGGCTGCCTGCACACCGGGCGGGTGACCGGGCGGGCGCTGGCCGCCGCGCTCTGAGCCTGCCCGCCCACCAGGCTGGACGTCCCACTGAGTGAGAAGCACTGTTCCACTTCACGGGATGTTCGGGTACGTTCCCTCTCGCAACCATCCAGAGCGGCCGAGAGACCTGGCTCGTCGACGCCGCAGCAACCCTCGGGTTCCCGAGTAGGTGCTACCGCCAGGACCGATGGAGATCCCGGATCCGCGTCGGTCTCGCGCACCCCGTGCGCCGGACGGCGGTCCGTGCTGCCGTCCGGCCCGCGGGCCCGGGGCTCCTCGGACGAGGAGAAGGGACCGCCCCGATGACCGCAGCGCCGTCCGCCGTCCGCACCGCCGCGCCCCCGCGGCTGCCCGCCGACCACGACGCGCTGTGTCGGGTGTTCCGGCCGCTGTTCGACGAGGTCGCCGAGGGCGCCCTGCGCCGCGACCAGGAGCGTGTCCTGCCGTTCGAGCAGGTGCGCCTGCTCGACGAGGCGGGCTTCGGCACGCTGCGCGTGCCGGCCGAGCACGGCGGGCCGGGCGCGAGCGTGGAGACCGTCGCGCGGCTGCTGGTCGAGCTCGCCGCCGCCGACTCGAACGTGGCCCACCTGTACCGCTCGCACCTCGGCTTCGTGGAGTCGCTGCGGTTCCAGCCCGAGCACCTGCGGTCCGTCTGGTACCCGCGGGTGCTGGCCGGGCGCACCGTCGGCAACGCCTCCACCGAGAAGGGGGGCAACCGCCTCGGCACGCTGAGCACCACGCTGCGCCGCACGGCGGACGGCTGGGTGCTCGACGGCGAGAAGTACTACACGACCGGCACGATCTTCGCCGACTACACCCGCGTCTCGGCCGCGCTGGACGGCCAGGACGGGCGCCGGTTCGCCGTCGTGGCCACCGACGCCCCCGGCGTCACCGTGCTCGACGACTGGGACGGCTTCGGCCAGCGCCTCACCGGCACCGGCACGGCGCGGTTCGCGGCCGTCCCGGTGCCCGACGACGCGCTGCTCGACCGCGTGGCCGGCTCGCCCGAGGCCGTGCACGAGGCGGCGTTCTTCCAGCTCGTGCTGCTCGCCGTGCTGGCCGGCATCGCGCAGGCCGCGCGCCGGGACGCGGCCGCCACGGTGGCCTCGCGGCGCCGCACGTTCAACACCGGGCTGGGCCTGCCGTTCGCGCAGGACCCGCTCATCCAGGAGGCGACCGGGCGCATCGCCGCGAAGGCGTACGCCGCCGAGGCCGTGGTGCTGCACGCGGCGCGGGCGCTCGACGCCGGCCTGGCCGCCGCCGCCCGCGCCGGCGCCGACCGCCCCGGCTTCGACGGGCCGACCCCGGCCGCGCTGCACGACGGGGAGATCGCCGTCGAGCACGCGCAGGTCACCGTCCCGGAGCTCGCCGTCGGGGCGGCCCAGGACCTCTTCCTCACGGTCGGGGCCTCGGCCACGTCCACCGCCAAGGGGCTGGACCGGCACTGGCGCAACGCCCAGACCGTCGCCACCCACAACCCGATCGCCTTCCGCGCCCGCGCGCTGGGCGACCACTGGATCAACGGGACGCTGCCCGAGGGCCTCGACGCCATCGGCGACGCGCCCGCCCGCGCCCCGAAGGAGGCCGCGCGATGACCACCGCACCCACGACCCCGACCACCCCGAGCGCTCCCGCCGCGCCGTCCGCCGGGGGCGCGCGCCCCTGGGCCGGCAAGCGCCGCGTGCTGGCGAGCGCCTTCGTCGGCACCACCATCGAGTGGTACGACTACTACCTCTACGGCACGGCCGCCGCCCTGGTCTTCAACGGCCAGTTCTTCCCCGACGCCTCGCCCCTGGCGGGCACCATCGCGTCGTTCGCCACGCTCGCGGTCGGCGTCGTCGTGCGCCCCCTCGGCGGCGTCGTCGCCGGGCACCTGGGCGACCGGGTGGGCCGCAAGTCCCTGCTCGTGGCGTCGCTGCTGCTCATGGGCGTCGCGTCCACGCTCATCGGGCTGCTGCCGACGTTCGCGCAGGTGGGCTGGTGGGCCGTCGCCGGGCTGGTGACCCTGCGCGTGCTGCAGGGCCTGTCGGCCGGCGCGGAGTGGGGCGGGTCGGCCCTGCTGAGCGTCGAGCACGCGCCCGCCCGCCACCGCGGCTTCTTCGGCTCGTTCACGCAGGTGGGGTCGGCCGCGGGGATGCTGCTGGCCTCCGGGTCGTTCTTCGTCGTGCAGCACGTGCTGACGGCCGAGCAGTTCGCCGCGTTCGGCTGGCGCCTGCCATTCCTCGCCTCGGCGGCGCTCGTCGCCGTCGGCCTGTGGATCCGCCTCGGCGTCCAGGACGCGCCCGAGTTCACCGCGCTCAAGGACGCCGGCGAGGTCGAGCGCGCGCCCCTGCGGGTGCTGCTGCGCGACCACCGCCGCGTGCTGGTGGTGACCATCGGGCTGCGGCTGGCGCAGAACGCCGTGTACTACCTCATCACCGTCTACCTGCTCAGCTACCTCACGTCCGAGCGGGGCGACTCCGAGGCCGGCGTCACGGCCGTCATGATCGGCTCGGCGGTCGGGCTGGCCACCGGCCCGTTCTGGGGCTGGCTGTCCGACCGCGTCGGGCGCAAGCCGGTGACCGTCGGGGGCGTCGTGGCGATCGGCGTGTTCGGCTGGGTGCTGTTCGCGTTCGCCGACGCCGGCCCGCTGGTGCTGCTGCCGCTGGTCGTGATCCTCGGCATGAACCTCGCGCACGACGCCGTCTACGGCCCGCAGGCCGCCTGGTTCGCCGAGCAGTTCCCCGTCCAGGTGCGCTTCTCCGGCGTGACCGTCGCCTACCAGGTGGCGACCGTGCTGGCCGGTGGCTTCATGCCGATGATCGCCGCGCTGCTGCTCGCGGCGGGCGGCGGGCGGCCATGGCTCATCGCCGGCTACCTGTCGCTCCTGAGCGTGGTGTCCCTGGCCGCGTGCCTCGCGGCCGCCGACCCCGCCGGCGTGCGGGCCCGCGCCGAGCGCGCCGCCCGCCGCGCCGAGCCCGCCCTGACCCCGGAGGGAGCCCTGTGAGCCGCCCGATCCTGCTCAACGCCTTCGACATGATGGTGCCCGTCCACCAGTCCCCCGGGCTGTGGCGGCACCCGGAGTCCGGCGCCGCCCGGTTCACCGACCTCGGCTACTGGACGGACCTGGCCCGCACGCTCGACGACGGCGGGTTCGCGTCCCTGTTCCTCGCCGACGTCCCGGGCGTCTACGACGTCTACGGCGGCGGCCCCGAGGCCGCGGCGCGCGGTGGGGTGCAGTACCCGGTGCTCGACCCGCTCGTGGCCGTGCCGGCCATGGCGGCGGCCACCCGCTCGCTCGGCTTCGGCGTCACCGCCTCGGTGACGTACCTCCAGCCGTACCTGCTGGCCCGCACCCTGGCCACGCTGGACCACTTCACCGGCGGGCGCGTGGCGTGGAACATCGTCACCAGCTACCAGGAGTCCGCGGCGCGCAACCTCGGGCTGGGCAGCCAGATCCCGCACGACGAGCGCTACGACCGGGCCGACGAGTACCTGGAGGTCGTCTACCGGCTGCTGGAGGGCTCGTTCGGCGACGGCGCGCTGGTGCTCGACCCGGCCGCGAACGTGGTGGTCGACCCGGAGCGGCTGCACCCGGCCGGGTTCGCCGGGCGCTGGTTCTCCGTGCCCGGCGTCGCGCTCGCCCCGCCCGGGCCGCAGGGCACGCCGCTGCTGTTCCAGGCCGGCGCGTCCAGGCGGGGCCAGCAGTTCGCCACCGACCATGCCGAGGCGGTGTTCTTCTCCGGCGGCACGCCGCAGCTGGTGCGCCGCTGGGTCGACGCCACCCGCGACGGGCTGGCCGAGCGGGGCCGCCCCCGCGACGCGATCAAGACGTTCGCCCTGGCGACCGTCGTCGTCGCGGACACCGACGCCGAGGCGCAGGCCCGGCTGGACGAGTACGGCGCCTACGTGGACACCGAGGCCGCGCTCACCCTGTTCGGCGGGTGGACCGGCGTGGACCTCTCCGGCGCGGACCCCGACGCCCCGCTGGAGCACGTGGCGACGGACGCCAACCAGTCCGCGCTCGCCTCGTTCACCACGCTGGACGACCGCACCTGGACGGTGCGCGACCTGGCCCGGTTCGTCGCCATCGGGGGGCGCGGGCCGGTGATCGCGGGCTCGCCCGCCACCGTGGTCGACGAGCTGGAGCGCTGGCAGCGGGAGGCCGACGTCGACGGCTTCAACGTCTGCGCCGCCGTGCGCCCGGCCGACCTGGAGCGGTTCGCCCGGCTGGTGTCGCCCGAGCTGCGCCGCCGCGGCCTGCTGCCCGACGCGCCCGAAGGGGCCACCCTGCGCGAGCGGGTCATGGGGGCCGGTCCGCGCCTGGCGCCCGACCACGCCGGCGCGGCGTTCCGCGCCCCGGTCGCCGTCGCGCGGTGACCCCCGGCCGGCTGACGGCCGGGGAGGCGGACGGACGGGTGCCTCCGTCCGTCCGCCTCCCCGGCGGTCGCGCGTCGTGCCTGGGGGAGCGCCGACGCGGCCGTCGCCGGAGACACGCCCGGGCTTCGTGGTGCCGTGCGCGCGCGGGCACCCCACCTGCCTGGTTAGCGTGGCCTGCGTGACGACGCCGAGCCCGCGAAAGCGCTCCTCCTCCCCCTCGGACACGCCCGCGCGCCCCACGCCCCGCACCCGTGCGGCGGCGAAGGCGGCGGCCTCAAAGAAGCCGGAGCCCGGGCCGGTGCCGGCCTCGGCCGCAGACCCGCTCCAGGAGCCCGCGACGGGTCCCGGGGCGGCCCCCGCGACGCAGGACGGCGCCGCGGCTCCCGCCGCGGCGCGGCGCAAGGCTCCCGCGAAGGCCCCGAGGCCCGCCGCCAAGACCGCCGCCAAGACCGCGAAGGCTCCGGCGAAGGCCGCCGCCGCGGCGCCCGCCGAGGCTCCGGCACGGGGCGCCGCCGTGCAGGCCTCCGCCGTTCAGGCCACCGCCGTGCAGACCACCGCCGTGCAGACCACCGCCGAGCCGCCCGCGGAGGCGCCGGCCGACGCCCCGGCGCAGGACGGCGAGCACACGGCCGCCACGGAGGCGCCGGCGACGGGTCCGGCTCCGGAGCCGGACCCGGCTCCCGCCCCGGCCACCGAGGAGCCGACCGCGAAGGCCCACGCCAAGGCCGCCGCGAAGTCGACCGTGAAGGCCGCCGCCAAGGCCCCCTCGAAGGCACCCCGGAAGGCCACCGCCAAGAAGCTCACCGCCGTCGTCGAGCTGACGACGGCCGGGCACGACGCCGCCCCGGCGCCCTGCGGCGCGAGCGGGCGGGCCCCCGCCCCCACCGGCCCCCAGCCGGCGCCGGCCGTGCCGATCGGCCGCATCCCGGTCCTCGAGGTCTCGCCCGTGGTCGAGGCCGGCCGCTGGCCGGCCAAGGCCGTGGTCGGCGAGGTCGTGCCGGTCGAGGCGACCGTGTTCCGCGAGGGTCACGACGCCGTCTCCGCCACCGCCGTGCTGCTGCGCCCCGACGGCTCCGTGCACTCGACGGCGCCGATGGTGGACGTGGCGCCGGGCCTCGACCGCTTCCGCGGGTTCGTGCAGCCCGACGCCGAGGGCGACTGGAGCTTCCGGGTCGAGGCCTGGAGCGACCCGTACGGCACCTGGGCGCACGACGCGACCATCAAGGTCGAGGCCGGAATCGACGTCGACCTCATGCTCGCCGAGGGGGTGCTGGTCTTCCGGCGCATCACCGACCCGGAGGCGCAGGCGGCGCGCACGCCGCACGACGCGCACCTGCTCGCCGACGCCGCCCGCGAGCTGGCCGACGAGTCGCGGCCGCCGGAGGCCCGGCTGGCCGTGGCGACGACGTCGGCGGTGCGCGAGGCGCTGTCCCGCTCGCCGCTGCGGGAGCTGGTGTCCGCGAGCGCCACGTACCCGCTGCGCGTCTCGCGGCGCAAGGCGCTCGCCGCCTCCTGGTACGAGATGTTCCCGCGCTCCGAGGGCGCGACCCAGGACGAGGACGGCACGTGGCGCTCGGGCACGTTCGCCACCGCCGCCCGGCGCCTGCCGGCCATCGCGGCGATGGGCTTCGACGTCGTCTACCTCACCCCCGTGCACCCCATCGGCACCACGTTCCGCAAGGGCCGCAACAACACGCTCGACCCCAGGCCGGGCGACCCGGGCAGCCCGTACGCCATCGGCTCGCCCGACGGCGGGCACGAGGCGATCCACCCGGAGCTGGGCACCGAGGAGGACTTCCGCGCGTTCGTGGCCGAGGCGCGCTCGAACGACCTCGAGGTGGCGCTCGACCTGGCGCTGCAGTGCTCCCCCGACCACCCGTGGGTCACCGAGCACCCGGAGTGGTTCCGCACCCGCGCCGACGGCACGATCGCGTACGCGGAGAACCCGCCGAAGAAGTACCAGGACATCTACCCGCTGTACTTCGACGACGACCCGGTGGGGCTGCGCGAGGCGGTCCTGGAGGTCGTCGAGACGTGGATCGAGCGCGGCGTGACCCTGTTCCGGGTCGACAACCCGCACACCAAGCCGCTCGACTTCTGGGAGTGGCTGCTGGCGAAGGTGCACGAGCGCCACCCCGAGGTGCTGTTCCTGTCCGAGGCGTTCACCAAGCCGGCCATGATGGCGACGCTGGCGCGGATCGGGTTCCACCAGTCGTACACGTACTTCACGTGGCGCAACACCAAGACGGAGATCCTCGAGTACCTCCAGGAGGTCTCCGGGCCCGCCGGGTCGGTGATGCGCCCGTCGTTCTGGCCGACGACGCACGACATCCTGCCGCCGTACCTGCAGCACGGCGGCGTGTCCGGCTTCGCCGTCCGCGCCGTGCTGGCCGCCACCGGCTCGCCGACGTGGGGCATCTACTCCGGCTACGAGCTGGTGGAGAACGTGCCCCGCCCCGGCGTCGAGGAGCAGATCGACAACGAGAAGTACGAGTACAAGCCGCGCGACTGGTCCAAGGCCGACGACATCGGCGTCTCGCTGCTGCTCACGCGGCTCAACGAGATCCGCCGGCAGCGCCCGGCGCTCCAGCAGCTGCGCAACCTCACCGTGCACGCGGCGGACAACGACAGCGTGCTGGCCTACTCCCGCCGCGTGCGCGGGCCGCACCTGCCGGTGGCCACCGGCGCCGGCCCGGCCCCCGCGCCCGGCGCGCCCACGCCGTCGGACGACGTCGTGCTCGTGGTGCTCAACATCGACCCGTGGGGCACGCAGGAGGCCACCCTCCACCTCGACCTCGAGGCCCTCGGCCTCACCCCGCCGTCGGGCACGGACGGCAGCGCGCCGTTCTTCACGGTGCGGGACCTGCTGACCGGCGAGGAGTACTCCTGGGGCGCGCACCCGTACGTGCGGCTGGAGCCGCGCACGCAGGTGGCACACGTGCTGCAGGTGACCCCGGCATGAGCCAGCAGACCTCGCAGGCCGTGGAGGTGCCACGGCCGATCACGCAGGCCCTGCCGGTCCAGGCGCTGCCCCCGCACCGCCAGCCCGAGCCGCCGGGCCTGGGCCGGCCCGGCCTCACGGACGACCCGGACTGGTACCGCAAGGCCGTGTTCTACGAGGTCATGGTGCGGTCGTTCTCCGACTCGCGCGGCGAGGGCAGCGGCGACCTGCAGGGCATCATCCAGCGCCTGGACTACCTGCAGTGGCTCGGCATCGACTGCCTGTGGCTGCCGCCGTTCTTCCCCTCGCCGCTGCGCGACGGCGGCTACGACGTCAGCGACTACACCGCCATCGCGCCGCAGTACGGCACCACCGCCGACTTCCAGCGGCTCATCGCCGAGGCCCACGACCGCGGCATCCGGGTCATCATCGACCTGGTCATGAACCACACCAGCGACCAGCACCCGTGGTTCCAGTCGTCGCGGTCCGACCCCGACGGGCCGTACGGCGACTTCTACGTCTGGAGCGACGACAGCACGCGCTACCAGGACGCGCGCATCATCTTCGTCGACACCGAGACGTCCAACTGGACCTTCGACCCCGTGCGCCGGCAGTACTTCTGGCACCGGTTCTTCAGCCACCAGCCGGACCTCAACTTCGAGAACCCGCGTGTGGTCGACGCGATGCTCGACGTCGCCCGGTTCTGGCTGCAGATCGGCGTGGACGGCTTCCGGCTCGACGCCGTGCCGTACCTGTTCGAGGCCGAGGGCACCAACTGCGAGAACCTGCCCGAGACGCACGCGTTCCTGCGCAAGGTGCGCCGCATGATCGACACCGAGTACCCGGGCCGGATCATGCTCGCCGAGGCCAACCAGTGGCCCCAGGACGTCGTCGACTACTTCGGCACCGACGACGAGCCCGAGTGCCACATGTGCTTCCACTTCCCCGTGATGCCGCGCATCTTCTTCGCCATGCGCGACCAGCGGGCGCGCCAGCTCGTCGACATCCTCGCGGACACCCCGCCCATCCCGGCCTCGGGCGGGCAGTGGTCGACGTTCCTGCGCAACCACGACGAGCTGACCCTCGAGATGGTCTCCACCGAGGAGCGCGCCGCGATGTACGGCTGGTACGCCGGCGACCCGCGCATGCGCGCCAACGTGGGCATCCGCCGCCGGCTGGCGCCGCTGCTCGACAACTCCCGCAAGGAGATCGAGCTGGCGCACGCGCTGCTGCTCAGCCTGCCGGGCTCGCCGTGCCTCTACTACGGCGACGAGATCGGCATGGGCGACAACATCTGGCTGCCGGACCGCGACGCGGTGCGCACGCCGATGCAGTGGACGCCGGACCGCAACGGCGGCTTCTCGACCGCGGACCCCGGCAAGCTCTACCTGCCGCTCGTCCAGTCGCTGGTGCACCACTACGAGCACCACAACGTCGAGGCGCAGCTCGCCCAGCCCACGAGCCTGCTGCACTGGGTCCACGGCATGCTCGCCGTGCGGCGCCTGCACCCCACGTTCGGCACCGGCGACTTCACCGCGCACGAGTGCGACGACGAGGCGATCCTCGCCTTCACGCGCTCCTCACCCGAGGAGACGCTGCTGGTGCTCGCGAACATGTCCGCCACCGCGCGCTCGGCCACGATCGCGCTGCCCGCGTACGCCGGCTGGCACCTCACCGACGTGTTCGGGGGCGGAGCGTTCCCCCGCGTCGGCGACGACGGGAGGGTGACGATGACGTGGGGATCGCGCGACTTCTACTGGCTGAGGCTCACGCGCGCCGAGGGCGGGACCCGGAGCGTGCTCCCGTGACCGCCCGCGTGCGGGTCGACCCCGCCGGCACGCACCTGCCGCCCGCGGTGACCGACCTGGTGGCCGCGTGGGCGCCGGGGCGGCGGTGGTTCCCGGGCGGGTCGTCCGGCCCGCTCGCGCCGTGGCGCGAGGTCACGGTCGACGGCGCGGACGGCGTCGTGCTGGCGCTGCTGCGGCTGCCCGGTGAGGGCGACGACGTCGTGGTGCAGGTGCCGCTCGTGCTCGTGCCCGCCGCCGCCCCCGACGCGCCCGACGCGCCCCCCGAGGCGCCCGACGCGCCCCCCGAGGCGCCCGGCGCGATCGGCACCGTGGCGACGCCGTCGGGCCCCGTCGCGGTGCACGACGGCGGCGTGCACCCGGCCTGCTGGGCCGCGCTGCTGCGCGCGGCCGGCGTGGCCGACGACGCCGCGGCCGCGGCGGCGCTCGTCGCCGACGGGCGCGCCATCACCGGCGAGCAGTCGAACACCTCGGTGATCCTGCCGCGTGCGGTGCTCCCGGGCGCGGACGCCGGGGCGATGCTCAAGGTGCTGCGCACCGTCGCCGCCGGGCCGCACCCCGACGTCGTCGTGCCGCAGGCCCTCACCGCCGCCGGGTACGCCGGGGTGCCGCGGTTCCTCGGCGCCCTCGAGGTGCCGCTCGACGCCGGGCCGGCGCACCTCGCCGTGCTGGCGGAGCTCGTCCGCGACGCCCACGACGGCTTCGAGCTCGCGTGCGACCTCGCCGGCCGGGGCGAGAGCTTCGCGCCGCTGGCGGCCGACCTCGGGACGGTGCTGGCGGGGCTGCACGCCGCGATGCGCCGCGCGCTGCCCGCCGGCGGCGCGCTCGACCCGCGCACGTTCGTCGGCGGGCTGCGCCGCCGCGCCGACGCCGCCGTGGCCGCCGCGCCCTCGCTGGCCGAGCGCGCCGCCGACGTCGCCGCGGTGCTCGACGACCTCGAGGCGCGCCTGACGCCCGTGCCGCTCCAGCCGGTCCACGGCGACCTGCACCTGGGGCAGGCGCTGCACGGCGCCGACGGGTGGAAGCTGCTCGACTTCGAGGGCGAGCCGCAGCGGCCCGTGGCCGAGCGCACCGCGCCCGACCTGCCGCTGCGGGACGTCGCGGGCATCCTGCGGTCGTTCGACTACGCCGCCGCGGTGGGCGGCGCCACCGACCCGGCGTGGGCCGCCGACGCCGAGGCCGCGTTCCTCGGGGCGTACCGCGCAGCCGCGGGCACGCCCACGGGCATGGACGACGCGACCGCCGAGGCGGCCCTGCGCGCCCTGGTGCTCGACAAGGCGCTGTACGAGGTGGTCTACGAGACGCGGCAGCGGCCGGACTGGGTCCGGATCCCGCTCGCGGCCGTCGACCGGGTGCTCGCGGCGTCGTGACGTCGCCTGCCGCAGGCAACGAAGAGCGAAGTGCCGCACCCCGTGGAAAGGTGTCGTCATGACGACCGGCTCCACCCCGTCCTCGCCGCGCCGGACCGCGCGGTCCGCCAAGGCCACGTCCCCGGCCAAGGCCGCGCCCCCGGCCAAGGCCGCGCCGCCGGCCAAGGCCGCACCGCCCGCGACGGCGGCGGCCTCGGCCTCGGCACCGCCCACACCGCCGGCGCCGCCCGCCGTCGACCCCGAGGTCCTCACCGCCGTCGCCCAGGGCACCACGCACGACCCGCACGCGGTGCTGGGGCCGCACCTGCTCGGCGCCGACCCGGACGGGCGCACCGGCTGGGCCGTGGTGCGCGTGCTGCGGCCGCTCGCCGACGAGGTGGTGGTGATCGCCGAGGACGGCGAGCACCCCGCCGAGCACCGCGCCGCCGGCGTGTTCGAGGCCGTGATCCCCGCGCCGGTCGCCGACGGCCAGGTGCACGCCCCCGACTACCGGGTGCGCACGCGCTACGGCGACGACGTGCAGACCCAGGACGACCCGTACCGGTTCCTGCCGGCCCTCGGCGAGCTCGACCTGCACCTCGTGGGCGAGGGCCGCCACGAGGAGCTGTGGACGGTGCTGGGCGCCAACCGGCGCCGCTACCCCAGCGCGCTCGGGGACATCGAGGGCACGTCCTTCGCCGTGTGGGCGCCCAACGCCCGCGGCGTGCGGGTGGTCAGCGACCACAACCGCTGGACGCCGATCCACCCGATGCGCTCGCTGGGCTCCTCGGGCGTGTGGGAGCTGTTCGTGCCGGGCGTCGGGGACGGCACCCGGTACAAGTACGAGATCCTCGGCGCCGACGGCGTCTGGCGCGCCAAGGCCGACCCGCTCGCCAAGGGCACGGAGGTGCCGCCCGCCACCGCGAGCGTGGTGGTCGAGTCGAGCCACGAGTGGCAGGACGACGAGTGGATCGCGGCCCGCACGGCGGGCGACCCGCACAGCGGGCCGGTCAGCGTCTACGAGGTCCACCTGGGCTCGTGGCGTCCCGGCCTCGGGTACCGCGAGCTCGCCGACCAGCTCGCGGAGTACGTCACCGAGCTCGGGTTCACCCACGTCGAGCTGCTGCCGGTGGCCGAGCACCCGTTCGGCGGGTCCTGGGGCTACCAGGTGACGTCGTACTACGCGCCGACCTCCCGGTTCGGGCACCCCGACGACTTCCGCTACCTGGTCGACCGGCTCCACCAGGCGGGCATCGGCGTCATCATCGACTGGGTGCCGGCGCACTTCCCGCGCGACGACTTCGCGCTGGCCCGGTTCGACGGCACGCCGCTGTACGAGCACCCCGACCCCCGCCGCGGTGAGCAGCCCGACTGGGGCACCTACGTCTTCGACTTCGGCCGCCGCGAGGTGCGCAACTTCCTCGTGGCCAACGCGACGTACTGGTTCGAGGAGTTCCACGCCGACGCGCTGCGGGTCGACGCCGTCGCGTCGATGCTCTACCTCGACTACTCCCGCCGGGACGGGGAGTGGACGCCGAACCAGTACGGCGGCAACCAGAACCTCGAGGCGATCTCCTTCCTGCAGGAGACCAACGCCACGGCCTACCGGCGCACGCCGGGCGTCATGATGATCGCCGAGGAGTCCACGGCGTTCGACGGCGTCACCCGTGCCACCTCGTCCGGCGGCCTGGGCTTCGGCCTGAAGTGGAACATGGGCTGGATGAACGACTCGCTGCGATACATGGGCGAGGATCCCATGTACCGGCGCTACCACCACGGCGAGCTGACGTTCTCCCTGGTGTACGCGTTCTCCGAGCAGTACGTGCTGCCGATCAGCCACGACGAGGTCGTGCACGGCAAGGGGTCGCTGCTGCGCAAGATGCCCGGCGACCGCTGGCAGCAGCTCGCCGGCGTGCGGGCGTTCCTCGCCTACCAGTGGACCCACCCGGGCAAGCAGCTGCTGTTCATGGGCTCGGAGTTCGCCCAGGACGCCGAGTGGAACGAGTCGGCCGGCCTGGACTGGTGGCTGCTGGACAACCCGTCGCACGCCGGCGTGCACCGCCTGGTGCGCGACCTCAACCGGTACTACCGGGACACCCCCGCCCTGTGGGAGCAGGACTTCTCCCCCGCCGGGTTCGAGTGGGTGGACGCGAACGACGCCGACCACAACGTGCTGGCCTACCTGCGCCGCGGCGCGGACGGGCGCCCCGTCGTCGTGGTGGTCAACTTCGCCGGTGTGCCGCACGAGGGCTACCGCCTGGCCCTGCCCCAGGGCGGCGCGTGGCGCGAGGCGATCAACACCGACGCCGAGACCTACGGCGGCTCGGGCGTGGGCAACATGGGCCGCGTGCAGGCCGAGCCCGCGCCGTGGCACGGCCGGGAGCACTCCGCCGTGCTGCGCGTGCCGCCGCTGGGCGCGCTGATCCTCGAGCCGGAGGACTGACCGGCACCGTCCGCCGGCACGACGCGGGCCCCGGGGGGGCGGCCCCCCCGCGCGCGGGAGAGCACACGGCGGAACACCACTCACCCCGGGGGGGAACGCGTATGGCGGGGGGGGGGGGGGGGGGGGGGGGGGGGGGGGGGGGGGGGGGGGGGGGG
>NZ_JAXUAK010000025.1:0-35567 GCF_046535855.1 Puerhibacterium sp. TATVAM-FAB25
TCCTTCGATGCTGCGCTCGACGGTGGGCTACGTGCTCCGTTGGACGCTGCTCGTGGGGCGCGCGGCTCGGAGGCGACCCCGGCTTCTGGCGCAGATTGCGGCGCGGGTTTCCGTCATGCTGTGGTCGCCTCGCTTCAGCCCGCGCTTCGCTCAGTCGGCCGCATCGTGGGTCGGTGCACCGTTCTCAAGGTGATGTCCCCCCGAAGCGCCGCGTTCACAACAGGGCACGACAGTCCGGACCAATGCGGTTCCGCCCCCGGGGCAGGACCGCACCGCCCTACCGTCGCAGCCCCACCTCGGCTCAGGGCAGCTCCGACGGCTCATCCCCGCTGATCGAGTCGCTGCCAGCCTCCACCGGCGCGAGCCGCTCCAGGATCTGCGCGGTGACGGGGTCGACGTCCTCATCGCGCTCGACGTAGTGCGCCTTGGTCACCGCCGTCGACGAGTGCCCGAGCAGCTCGGCCGCGAGCTCGATGCTCGCCTCCCGGTCAAGCACGGTCGCCACCGTCCGCCGGAAAGCGTGGGGCGTGACGCCGACGATCTTGGCCTCCTCGAGAACCTTGCGCAGCCGCGCGCGGACGTTGGCCGTCGACAGCGGCGTGTGGTTGCGGGAAAAGAAGAGCAGGTGGTCGGGCTCCTCGTCGGCGACCGCCACCAGCCGCTGGCGCAGCGCCTCGGCGGCGAACGACGGCACCGCGACCCGGCGTCGGGACGACGACGTCTTGGGGTGGTCCTGCCGGTAGGTCCCGGCGCCCTTGAGGTAGACCACGGTGCCGGCGATCCACAGGGTCGCGGGCGAGCCGGTGACGTCCACGTCGCCCTTGCGGATCGCGAGCACCTCGCCGATGCGCGCGGAGGTGCCGAGCATGACCTCGACGATCGCCTCCAGCTGCCCGTCCGGCTTGGGCCCGGGCAGGCCTGCGCCGCGGCGCCAGGACCGCACCGCGTGCCGGACGGCCTGGATCTCCGCCAGGGTCAGTGCCTTGGCCCGCCGAGGCGGCTGGCGCAACCGGGCGGTCCCGGCCACCGGGTTCCGGCCGATGGCCTCGTACCGCAGCGCGAGCCCGAGCACGAGGTTGAGCACGACCTTGGCCCGCTTCGCCCGCCCGTAGCTGATCCTGGCCTGGGCCTTGAGGAACCGGTCGACCTTGCTGATCGAGATCTCGCGCAGCGTGTAGTGCTCGAAGGCCGGCATGACCACGGTGCGCATCGTCTGCTCGTAGTTGGCCCGGGACCGGGCCGCCAGCCGGTCCTCCAGCTCCATGTCCTCCAGCCAGACGTCCACGAGCCGGGGGAACGGGCTGTCGGGGGTCAGATCGCCGGTGCCGGTGACGTGGCTTCCCCGGGTCGCGATCTTGGCCTTCAGCGCGCGTTCGGCGGACCGGCGGCCCGCGCCGGTGGCCTGCACCGTGCGCAGACGCCCGTCGTCGTCCCGGAAGCGGGTGCGGGCGCGCACACTGCCATCGGGCAGCTCGTCGAACCCGATGGCCCCGAACGTGCCGATCGGGGTGCGCGGCCGGCTCATGGTCGCGCCATGCTGTCGGGCAGCAGGCCGGGCACGGTCTCGCGCCGGGTGGCGACCCAGTCCCGCACGTCGGAGCGCAGGAACTTCAGGTGCCGGCCGATGCGGACCGCGCGCGGGCCCTTGCCGTCCACGCGCCAGTCGTAGATGGTCGCCACCGGCACGCCGAGGTAGGCGGCCACGGTGTCGATGCTCAGCAGCGGCTCCAGGCCCTCGAGGTCCGGGTCGCTCTCAGTGCGGTGCGGATGCGTGTGTGCCATGCCCCGTAGGTGGGGGGCGGTTCCCGCAGGCTCCGAGACGACCGGAGCGGACCGGCCACAGCAGCAGTCGTCGGCGACGGCCCGGCGGGCGGCCGAGCGGAGTAAGTGTCGGGTTTCTGTCGGCGTAGTCAAAACCCCAGATACCTCTCAGGCCCGGGAATCCGCAGATTCCCGGGCCTGACGATGTGCGCCCGGAGGGATTCGAACCCCCAACCTTCTGATCCGTAGTCAGATGCTCTATCCGTTGAGCTACGGGCGCGTGGCTTGTCTGCCTTCCGGCTGACCGACCGACGAGAACATTACCCGACCTGGCCGGTTCCCCCAAACCGGATCCGCGCGACGTGACGCACCCCACCAGCAGCGGAGCAGGAGGCGATCGCACCGGAGGGACGCGGCGTCGAACCGTTCCCGGGCAACAGAAAAGGCCCCGGGCTCTTGGCATCCGAGGCCTTCCTGGCGGAGACGGCGGGATTTGAACCCGCGAACGGGTTGCCCCGTTACCACCTTAGCAGGGTGGCGCACTAGACCTGACTATGCGACGTCTCCTCACGACTGCCTGATGGTCGGCCCGGAGGCCCACCACAGCGTCGTCGCCGTCAGGTTACCCGGACGACCGCCCCGGCGCCAAAGCCGCGCCGGGGCTCCCACGACGGATCCCATGACGGATCCCATGACGGATCCCCGCGACGAGGCCTCCGCGGACGTCACACCCGCGCGCGGGCGGTCATCGCGATGGCCCCGGACACCAGTGCCAGGCCCGCCAGCTCGGGCCACGTCGGGATCTGCCGCAGCACCACGGCGCCGACGACGACGGCGGTGGCCGGCAGCAGGGCGGTGAGCACGGAGAACGCGGCGGTGCCGACGCGCCGCAGCACCAGCTGGTCGAGCACGTACGGCACCACGGACGAGCAGACGGCCACCACGAGCAGGAACAGCAGCATCCGCGGGTCCAGCACGACGTCGTCGACGGTGTGCCCGAACGCCGGGGCGAACACCAGCGCGCCCGCCGCCATGCCGACGGCGAGGCTGTCGAGCCCCGTGCCTGCCCCGGCCACCCGCTTGCCGAGCACGATGTACCCGGCCCAGCACACGGCCGCGGCGCCGATCGCCGCGAGGCCGACGAGCACGTCCTGCCGCGGCAGGTCGGACTCGAGCGTCACCCCGGCGAGCAGCACCACGCCGCCCGCCGCGACGAGGATCGCGCCGCGCTCGGCCCAGCCGCGTCCCGTGATCGCCGCGACCGCGACGGGGCCGCAGAACTCGAGCGCCACGGCGACGCCGAGCGGCAGGTGGTCGATGCCCACGTAGAACACGACGTTCATGGCCGACAGCGCCACGCCGAACGCCGCCGCCCACGCCAGCTGTCGCCGGGTCCACCGCCGGCGCCACGGCCGTCGCCAGGCCAGCAGCACGAGGGCGGACAGCACGATGCGCCACCACCCGACCGCCGGCGCCCCGATGCTGTCGAACAGCCCGACGGCCACGGCGGCGCCGACGTACAGGGTCAGCCCCGAGACGACGAAGAGCAGCGGGGCGGGCACGCGGGCGCCGGAGGCGCGCGCGGAGACGCCGGCCGCGCGGGAGGGGGTGGTCACGATGCCGACACTAACGGCGCGATGTTTCCTCCGAGGGCCGCGTCCGCACCCCGCCGAGCCCGCGGACGACGACGGCGGCGGTCACCGCCGTCGCGCAGAGCAGCGCCGCCAGCACGACGACCTGGAACCGGCCGGCCTCCAGCGGCGACACGCCGCCGAAGATCGCCCCGACGAAGGCGCCGGGCAGGGTGACGAGCCCGGTGGTGCGCGTCTGGTCGGTGGTGGGCACGAGCGTCTCGTGGACAGCGGCGCGGCCCAGCCCCAGCGTCGCCGTCCGCGGCCGCGCCCCGAGGGCGAGCCACCCCTCGACCTCGTCCCACCGCTCGCCGACCGCCGCGCGGAAGCGGCGCCCGGCCAGCGTGGCCGCGGTCATCGACCCGCCGGTCACGATGCCGCCGAGGGCGAGCGCGTACCGCGGCGTGAGCTCCAGCGCCCCGGTGGCGAAGACGACCGCGAGCGCCACGCCCGCACCGGCGGCCATGCCCGCCGCGACCAGCCCCAGCGTGCGCGCCGAGAAGCCGAGCCGGCGCGCCGACGTCGTCGTCGCGACCGCGAACATCACGACCAGCGCCACCGCCACCCACAGCGGGCTGGCGATGACGCCGTGCAGGACGACGGCCACGACGGCGAGCTGCAGGGCGCCGCGCGCGACCGCCAAGCCTGGCGCCCACCGGCCCGGCACCCGGGCCACGGCGAGCACCGCGGCCGTGACGGCCACGAGGACGCCGACGCCCAGGGCCGTCGGGCCGAGCCAGCCCGGCAGCGCGGCGGCGAGCACCGGGACGCTCACAGGTGGTCGAGCCGCTGCAGGATCGCGCCCTCCCGCAGCGCCCACGGGCAGATCTCCAGCTCGTCGACCTTGAGGGCGCGCATCGCCTCCTCGGCGACCACGGCGCCGGCGACGATCTGGCGGGCCCGGCCCTCCCCGATGCCGGGCAGCACGGTGCGGTCGGCCGACGACAGCCGCGCCAGCCGCGGCACCCAGTCCTCGAGCTGGGCGCGGCGCATGCGGTAGCGGCGGCCGTTGCCGAGCACGTCGCGCGGCATGCCGGCCAGGCGGGCGAGCGACCGGAACATCCGGGAGGTGGCGACGACGTGGTCGGGCCGGGCGGCGCCGGCGGCCGGCACGACGGCGTCGCGCAGGGTCGCGCGCACGTGCGCGCGCAGCCGCTCGACGTCGGCGGGCGTCGGCGGGTCGGCCTCCCACAGGAAGGCGCGCGTGAGCCGGCCGGCGCCCAGCGGCACCGACAGCGCGACGTCGGGCTCCTCGTCGTCGCCCGCGGCGATCTCCAGCGAGCCGCCGCCGATGTCGAGCAGCAGCAGGCGCCCGGCGCCCCAGCCGTACCAGCGGCGGGCCGCCAGGAACGTCAGGCGGGCCTCGTCGACGCCGGAGAGCACCTCGATGGGCACGCCGGCGCGCTCGCTCAGCAGCGCGAGCACCTCGGAGCCGTTGGTGGCCTCGCGCAGCGCCGACGTGGCCAGCGCGAACGTCTGCTCGGTGCGGTGGGTGGCGTTGACCGCGGCGGCGCGCTCCACGGCGTCCACGAGCGCCGCGACGCCGTCGGGCGAGATGGCGCCGTCCGGCTGCAGGTAGCGCATGAGGCGCACCGTCGTGGAGTCCGACGCCGCCGGCACCGGCCGGGCGCCGTGCGCCGCGTCGAGCACGAGCAGGTGGACGGTGTTGGAACCGATGTCGATCACGCCGAGCCGCACGGCGACACGGTAGCGGCGCGACGCCGGCGGCGCCGCCGGTGCCCGTCCCGGGCACCCGTGCGGGCGTCGTCGCTGGTGACCGGGGAGTTCTCCCCGTCCGTACCGGTAGCCGCGGCGCGGCGGCTCCCCTAGTCTCGGCTCGCCCGGTCCTTCACAGACCCTTCACGGAGCCCTGATGTCGTTCCCCGAGTCCATCCGGACGGTCTTCAGCAAGTACGCGACGTTCTCCGGCCGCGCCCGCCGGTCGGAGTACTGGTGGTGGGCGCTGTTCACCTACCTGGTCTCGTTCGTCCTGGCCGTCGTCGTCGCCGCGGTCGCGATGCCCACCACCGACCCGGTCACCGGCAGCCCCACCGGCGCCGGCGCGGTCATGGTGGGCCTCTACGCGCTGGTGATGCTGGCGCTCGTGCTGCCGTCGCTCGCCGTGGCGGTGCGCCGCCTGCACGACACCGACAAGGCGGGCTGGTGGGTGCTGCTCAACGCCGTCCCGTTCGTCGGCCCGATCGTCGTCCTCGTGCTGCTGGCGCTCGAGGGCACGCCCGGCCCCAACCGCTTCGGGCCCGACCCCAAGGGCACCGAGCTGCCGGCCGCCGGCTACGGCGCACCGGCCTACCCCGGTGCGGGTCAGCCGCCGGCGGCGTACTGACCCCGCACCACCCCGGCCACCCCACGGCCGCCCGGCCGCCCCGGCGGCCACCCCACAGCGCGAGCGTCCCGCGCCGTCGCCCTCCCGCGCCGGGAGGACGACGGCGCGGGACGCTCGTCGCGTGCTGGCAGGATCTGCGGGTGCCCTCCTACCGCGTGACCCTCGCCGTCGGCACCCTGCAGCCCGGCGTCGACCCCGAGGCGGTGCTGCCCGCCGCGTGCGACGCGGCGCGCGCCCTCGCGACCGTGGAGTCGTGGGACGTCGGCGTCGTGCGCGGCCAGGCGCGGATCACCGTGCGGTTCATGGCGGACGCCGACGGCGACGCCCACCAGGTGGCCGGCGCCGTGCAGGACGCCGTCGACCGTCTGGCCGACACCTGGGGCACCCGGGTGACGCGCCGGTGGGGCAACCGCTGGCACCCCGCCTGACGCCCGGGCTCCCCCACAGCACGACGGAGCCCGGGCCGGCGATCGCTCGCCGGCCCGGGCTCCCGTGCGTCTGCGGCCGTCGGGTCAGCCCTTGACGGACCCCGCGAGCAGGCCGCGCACGAAGTATCGCTGCAGCGCGACGAAGACCACGAGCGGCACGACGATCGAGATGAACGCACCTGCGGACAGGATGTGCCAGTCACCGCCACGGGAGCCGGACATCTCCGCGACGCGGACCGTCAGCGGCGCGACGTCGGGCGTGCCGCCCGCGAAGACGAGCGCGACGAGCAGGTCGTTCCACACCCACAGGAACTGGAAGATGCCGAAGGCCGCGATCGCCGGCACCAGCAGCGGCATCACCACGCGGAAGAAGATCGTCACGTGCCCCGCGCCGTCGACGCGGGCCGCCTCGACGAGCGAGGACGGGATGTCCTTCATGAAGTTGTGCAGCAGGAAGATCGCCAGCGGCAGGGCGAAGATCGAGTGCGACAGCCAGACCGTCCAGAAGGACCCGGCGATCCCGGCGTCCACGTACGCGGACAGCAGCGGGATCATCGTGACCTGGATCGGCACGATCTGGAGGGCGAACACCGCGACGAACAGCCAGTTGCGCCCTGGGAAGTCGATCCAGGCGAAGGCATACGCCGCCAGCAGCGCGACCGTGATCGGGATGAGCACGCTCGGGAGCGTGATCACGATCGAGTTGACGAAGTACTCCGCCAGGTTCGTCGAGCTGCCGTAGAGGGCGGTCTGGTAGTTCTCGAGCGAGAACTGCTCCTCGCCGCTGAACATGTTGCCGAAGACCGTCCACCAGCCGCTGCGGCGGATCTCGGCCTCCGGACGGAACGAGGTGATGAACAGCCCGATCGTGGGAATCGTCCAGAGCACTCCGAGCACGATGGCGATGCCCGACGCCCACGGGTTCGACAACCGGCGCTTGGCCCGGGAGGCCCGGCCGGAGAGGCGCGCGCCCGTCCGCCGGTCGGCGTCGACCGCCGGCTCGGGCAGGACGACCTGGGGCCCACCTTGGGTAACTCCTCCGGCGCTCATCGGATCTCCTCCGCCAGACGCAGCTGCCGCACGTTGTAGGCGATGATCGGGATCACGAGCAGGAACAGGACCACCGCGAGCGCCGCCCCGAGCCCGGCGTTGTTCTGCCGGAAGGACTGCGTGTAGAACTCGTTCGCCACCACGGACGTGCCGAACTGGCCGGCGGTCGTGGTGCGCACGATGTCGAAGACCTTCAGCGTGGTGATCGCGATCGTGGTCAGGACGACGACGAGGGCCGGGCGGATGCTGGGCACCGTGATGTAGCGGAACATCCCCATGCCGTGCAGGCCGTCGAGGCGCGCGGCCTCCATGATGTCGTCGGGGATCGCCTTGATCGCCGCGCTGAGCAGGGTCATGGCGAACCCGCTCTGGATCCAGATGAGGATCACGATGAGGAACACCGTGTTCCACGGCTGGTTGATGAGGAACTGCTGCGGCGGCAGGCCGAGCCACACGAGCAGCTGGTTCAGCAGGCCTGTCTGCTGCACGCCCGGCTGGTCGGGCTTGAACTCGTAGACGAACCTCCAGATGATGCTGGCGCCCACCATAGAGATCGCCATCGGCAGGAAGATCAGCGCCTTGGAGATGCGCTCGAACCGGCTGCGGTCGACGACGACCGCGTAGACCAGGCCGATGACCGTCGAGAGCAGCGGGGCGAGAAGCACCCAGATCGCGGTGTTGCGCAGCACGACGAGGAACTGCTCGTTGGTGAACGCGGTGATGTAGTTGTCGAGCCCGACGAACTCGCTGCCGTTGCGGTTGTAGAAGGAGTTCTTGATGGTGACCAGGCCGGGGTAGACCAGGCCGAACGCCAGGCCGAGCAGCGCCGGTCCGACGAAGCCGACCGCCACGACCCAGCGCGGGATGCGCTTGGGCCGGTCGACGGCGAACAGGATCGCGGCCATGACGATGACGAACAGCAGGATCGCCACCGCCATGACGCCGAACTTCTGTGCCGGTGTTCCGGCATCGAGGAGCCAGTCCATGGCCCGCTCCCTCCAGGGATGTGGTGCCGGTCCGGTGCCGACGGCGCCCGTCCCGTCCGCGGGGCGGGCGCCGTCGGCGTGCCGGCGCCGGTGTCAGGCTGCCGGTGTCAGGACTGCGGCCAGGAGCTCTCGATCTGGTCGAGGACCTGCTTCGTCTCCGCGCCGGTCAGCCAGTCGACGATGCCGGTCCAGAAGGTGCCGGCACCGACCTCGCTGGGCATGAGGTCGGAGGCGTCGTAGCGGGCGACGGTCGCCTCGTCGGTGAGCGTCGCGTAGACCAGGCGGTCGAAGTCGGTGGCCAGCAGCTCGGGGTCGAGGTTCTGGTTGGCGCTGACCCAGCCGCCGGCGGGCGTCGCGACGGCCTTGGCGTTGGCCCAGTCGGCGCTGGCCAGGTAGGTCTGGAAGGCCTGGACCTCGGGCCGGTCGGCGAACGCCGCGATGAACGGGCCGGCGACGAGCGTCGGCTTCTCGTCGGTGGTCTGCGCCGGGAGGTAGAACGCCCAGACGTCGCCGTCCTCGGCCACCTCCGTGCCCTCGGGCCACTGCGCCTGGTAGAAGTTCGCCGCACGGTGCATCCAGCAGGCGCCGTCGCGGATCCCGAAGCCGGCGTCGGTCCACGGCGTGGTGGCGATGGAGTCGACCTCGCCCAGGCCGGCGTTGACGAAGTCGGGGTTCTTGAGGATCGAGCCGGCCGCGTCCCACGCCTCGGCGACCTGCGGGTCGTTGAACGGGATCTCGTGGGTGTACCACTGGTCGTAGACGTCGGGACCGGCGGTGCGCAGCACCATGTCCTCGATGAAGTCGGTGCCCGGCCAGCCCGTCGCGTCACCGGACTCGATTCCGGCGCACCACGGCATCGCGACCTCGCCAGACTTGGCGTCGTCGGCGATCTGCTGGCTGAGCTGCATCAGCTCGTCCCAGGTCTGCGGCACCTCGTAGCCCGCCTCCTCGAACATCGAGGGCGAGTACCAGACGAACGACTTCACGTTGGCGTCGTACGGCGCGGCGTAGAAGGTGCCGTCGACCGTGCCGTACTCCTTCCAGTCGGGCGAGAAGTTCGCGTCGACCTCGGCCACCACCGGCTCGGGCGCCGGGAGCACGGCGTCGTACTGGCGCACGAGGGTCTGCAGGAGGCCGGGCTGGTTGACGATCGCGATGTCCGGCGGGTCGCCGGCCTGGATGCGCACCGGCAGCTGCGCCTCCTGCTCGCGCGACGCCTCGTACTCGATCTCGACGCCGGTGCACTCGGTGAACGGCTCGTACGACGCCTGGTGCGCCGCACCCTCCGGGTCGACGATCGTCGTGTAGACATGCACCGTCGTGCCCTCGATGTCACCGAACTGCTCGTACTTCGAGCAGTCGATCTCGTAGCTCTCGGCGGCGGCGTCGCCGCCCCCGCCGTCGCCCCCGTCACCACCGTCGCCGCCACCGCCGCATGCGGCGAGCAGCAGCGCGAGCGTCGAGGCTCCGGCACCCGCCGCGAGCGCCGAACGACTGCGCCTGGTTCTCGTGGTCGTCCTCATCGTCGTCCTCCACCTCGTCGTGGCACCTGTCGGAGCCGGGCATCGCTGCGGCTCTCTTCGCGCACAAGGCAACCCCCAAGCGCAGCACGGCGCAACCAGTGGCGGTGCATCGGCCCCGGTCGGAGGCGTTGTTCACCCATTCCTCACAGAACCGTGATGCCGTCGTGATCCGACCGCGTCCCGTCCGTGACCCCGCGCGCCGGTCGCTCGGGGTCGGCGTGCGCAGCGCCGCGGCGCACCGGCCCGATCCCCAAGCCGTGGCACGCCGTGGGATCCTTCAGGGGCAGACTTGTGCCGTGCGCTGGAGGAGGAAGAGGACACCGATGATCGAGCTGAGGACCCCGCAGGAGATCGAGGAGATGCGGCCGGCAGGCCGGTTCGTGGCGGAGGTGCTCACCGCGTGCCGCGAGGCGGCGAAGCCGGGCGTCAACCTGCTGGAGCTCGACGCGCTCGCCCACGGCATGATCAAGGAACGCGGCGCGGAGTCCTGCTACATCGACTACCACCCGTCGTTCGGCGCGATGCCGTTCGGCAAGGTCATCTGCACCTCGGTGAACGACGCCGTGCTGCACGGCCTGCCGCACGACTACGTGCTGGCCGAGGGCGACCTGCTGAGCCTCGACTTCGCCGCCGCCGTGGACGGCTGGGTCGCCGACTCGGCGGTCTCGGTCGTCGTCGGCAGCCCGGCCGACGCCGAGCGCGCCGCCCGCGACGCGAAGCTCATCCGCACCACCGAGGAGGCCCTCGCCGCCGGCATCGCCGCGGCCACGGTGGGCCACAAGGTCGGCGACATCTCCGCCGCGATCGCCGAGGTGGCGCGCGCGGCCGGGTACGAGATCAACACCGACTTCGGCGGCCACGGCGTCGGGCGCACCATGCACGGCGACCCGCACGTGCCGAACGACGGGCGCGCCGGGCGCGGGTTCCCGCTGCGGCCGGGCCTGGTCATCGCCGTCGAGCCGTGGTTCCTCGAGGCCACGGACGAGATCTACACCGACCCGGACGGCTGGACGCTGCGCTCGGCCGACGGGTCGCGCGGCGCCCACAGCGAGCACACGATCGCGATCACCGAGGACGGCCCGATCGTCCTGACGGCCCGCGACTGACCCGCCCGCTCCCGGATCCCGTCAGGGTTCGGCGTGCTTCAAGGCCCGAAGCGCGACGAACCCTGACGGGATTCGCCTTGCCTGTGGACGAGCCGCCCGCGAGGCGGCCGGGCCCTGGTCGGCTGGTGCCGTGGCTCCCCGTCGACCCAGCCCGCTCCCTCCAGCAGCCCTCAAGGCGGCACGCGCCCAGTGCGGTCTGCTCGCCGCGTGGCAGCTCGGCAGCGTCGGCGTGAGCCGTGACCGCATCCGTCGTCTCGTCCGTGCCGGCGAGCTGGTGCAGGTCGCGCGCGGGGTCTACGACGTCGTGGGCCTCCGCCCGCCGGGCGGCGACGCCGGGGCGGACCGGGAGCGCGAGCGCACCGCCCGCCTCGGGGTCCTGGCGCACGGCCCGACGGCGGTCGCAGCCGGGCACAGCGCGCTCACGCTGTGGGGCGTGCACGGCGTGCCGCGGACCTTCCGCCCCGAGATCGTCCTCCGCGGCGGCGGCGCCGTGGCCGGCCCGACGCTCGTCCGGGTGCGCCGCGAGCCGGTGACGCGGTACGTCCACCGGCGCGGGGTGCCGTGCCTCCTGCCCGAGGTGGCTCTCGCCCAGGCCGTGGGCGAGGTGGACCGCTTGACCGCCGTCGCGCTCATGGACTCGGCGCGCCACCAGCGGATCCTCACGGACCGCGCCTTCGCCCGCGCCCGCGAGCTCGCGCGCCACCGACGCGGCGCGGCCCGGTCGCGCCGCTGGTGGGACGAGTCGGAACCACGCGCGGAGTCGCCCGCGGAGACCTGGGCGCGGCTGCGGTGCGCCGATGCCGGCGTACCGCCGGACCGGCTGCAGCCCGCCGTCTACGACGCGTCCGGTCGGTTCCTCGCCCGCGTCGACCTGGCGTGGTACCTAGGCGCCGGAGCGTGGCTGCTCGGCGAGGTCGACGGGGCCAACTGGCACGGGACCCGGAAGGCGGTCGTCGCGGACATGCACCGGCAGAACGCGATCGTCACGTCCGCCACGGTGCTGCGGCGGTGGACCGGCACGCAGGCCGGCAACGGGTCGCTGGTGTCCGACGTCCGACCGCTCCTGACGCGCGCCGGGTGGCGGCCGGGGCGCGCCTGCCCCGACCGGGTGGTGGTCCCGGACCGGATCCCGTCAGGGTTCGTCGCGCCGAGCGCAGCTTCGCGCGACGAACCCTGACGGGATTCGCCGGCGCTGCGGCTCAGAGCAGGCTGCGGAGGACCTTCACCGCGCCGTCGTCCTCGATCGCGCCGGTCACCTCGTCCGCCGCGTCGCGCACCGCCTGGTCGGCGTGGCCCATCGCGACACCGCGCGCCGCCCAGCGCAGCATCTCGACGTCGTTGTGCCCGTCGCCCATCGCGAGCGTGCGCGAGGGGTCGACGCCGAGGCGCTCGCGCACCTGCTCCAGCCCGGTCGCCTTGGAGACGCCCTGCGGGGCGATGTCCATCCAGGCCGTGTAGCCGACGGCGTAGGTGACCTCGTCGAGGCCGAGCCGCTCGACCAGCCGGTGGAAGTCGTCGCTGGTGTCGTCGGGGCTGCGGACGACCACGCGGGTCACCTCGCCGCCGGCCGCGAGCTCCTCGAAGTCGACCACGCTGTGCTCGCCGTCGAGCTCGCCCTCGGGGAACAGCTCGTTGAGCCGGAAGCCGACCCCCACGTCCTCCACGGCGAACCGCGCCCCGGGCATCTCCGCGTGCAGCAGCCGCATCGCCGGCCCGGGGTCGAACGTCGTCGTGTCCGTGACCCGCCAGCCGCCCGGCTCGGACGGGTCGAGGCGCACCGTGACCGCGCCGTTGGAGCAGACCATCCAGCCGGTCTCGATGCCCAGCAGCTGCGCCACCGGCGTCATCGCGATGAGGGAGCGCCCCGAGGCGAGCACCACGTGGTGGCCCGCCGCGCGCACGTCGCGCACGGCGTCGCGGACGGCGTCGGACAGCGTCTGGTCGTAGTCCAGGAGCGTGCCGTCGATGTCCAGCGCGACGAGCCAGGGCTGCGACGTCATGCGACCGGCTCGAGCACCTCGAGGCCACCCAGGTACGGGCGCAGCCCCTCCGGGACGCGCACGGAGCCGTCGGCCTGCTGGTGGTTCTCCAGGATGGCGACGATCCAGCGTGTCGTCGCGAGCGTGCCGTTGAGGGTGGCGACCGTGCGGGTCGTGCCGTCGGCGGTGCGCTCGCGCACGTTCAGGCGCCGGGCCTGGAAGGTGGTGCAGTTCGACGTCGAGGTGAGCTCGAGGTAGCGCTGCTGGGTGGGCAGCCACGCCTCGCAGTCGAACTTCCGGGCGGCGCTGGTGCCCAGGTCGCCGGCGGCGGTGTCGATCACCCGGTACGGCAGCCCGGCCTTGGCCAGCATGGCCTCCTCCCAGGCGAGGTAGCGCTGGTGCTCGGCCTCGGCGTCCTCCGGGCGGCAGTAGCCGAACATCTCCACCTTGTGGAACTGGTGGACGCGGATGATGCCGCGGGTGTCGCGGCCCGCCGCGCCCGCCTCGCGCCGGTAGCAGGCGCTCCAGCCGGCGTAGCGGAGCGGCCCGTCGGACAGGTCGAGGATCTCGTCCGCGTGGTAGCCGGCCAGCGCCACCTCGGAGGTGCCGACGAGGTACATGTCGTCGCGCTCCAGGTGGTACACCTCCTCGGCGTGCTTGCCGAGGAACCCGGTGCCGCGCATGGTGTCCGGCTTGACCAGGGTGGGCGTGATCATCGGCGTGAAGCCCTCGGCCACCGCCTGGTCCACGGCGGCGTTGAGCAGCGCCAGCTCCAGGCGCGCGCCGACGCCGGTGAGGAAGTAGAAGCGCGCGCCCGACACCTTGGCCCCGCGGGCGGTGTCGATGGCGCCGAGCGCCTCGCCGAGCGCGAGGTGGTCGCGGGGCTCGAAGCCCTCGGACTCGAAGTCGCGCGGCTCGCCGACGGTCTTGAGCACCACGTAGTCGTCCTCGCCGCCGGGGGGCGCGCCCTCGACGACGTTGGGGATCTGGTAGAGGAGCTCGTCGAGCTCCTTCTCCGCGGCGTGAGCGTCCGCCTGACGGGACTTGACCTCCTCGGCGAGCTGCTTGGTGCGGGTCAGCAGCTGGTGCTTCTCCTCGCCCTGCGCCTTGGCGACCTGCTTGCCGAGGGCCTTCTGCTCCGCCCGCAGCGACTCGAAGTCGGCCAGGGACGATCGCCGGCGCGCGTCGGCGTCGAGGGCGACGTCGACGAGGGCCGGGTCGTCGCCGCGAGCCGTCTGGCTCGCGCGGACGACGTCGGGGTTGTCGCGCAGGAGTCGGAGATCGATCACGGGGGAAGCCTAACGGGGCCACGCCACGCGATTCCTGCCCGTCCGTGGCCCGCCCGCGGCCCCGCCCGCGCCGCCGTCCGCGCCCCGCCCGTGCCGCCGTCCGCGCCCCGTCCGCCGGCGCGCAGGAGTGCCCGCACCCGCTCACCACGTGGGCGGACGCTCCTCGTCGTACCGTTGCGGGCATGCGTTGGGAGCTGTGGATCGCAGTTGTCGCCCTGGTGCTCGCCGTCGTGGCGTTCACCGTCGCGGCCGTCGTCGTCATGCGGTCGCGCACGCAGGCCGGCGCGCCGGCGGCGAGCGAGCCCGAGGCGGAGGAGCGCGCGCCCGTGGGCGAGCGGCTCGCCGTCGTCGTCAACCCCTCGAAGGAGGGCGTCGACCAGCTCGTCGAGGTGGTGCGGCGCATGTGCGCCGAGGCCGCGCTGCCCGAGCCGCTGTTCTTCGAGACGACGGTCGAGGACCCCGGCGAGGGACAGGCCCGCGCCGCGGTCGAGGCGGGCGCCGACATCGTCGTCGCCGCGGGCGGCGACGGCACCGTGCGCGCCGTGGCCGCGGCGATGGTGGACACCGACGTGCCGATGGCCCTGCTGCCCGCCGGCACCGGCAACCTCCTGGCGCGCAACCTCGACATCCCGGTCACGAGCGTCGAGGAGGCCATGGCCGTGGTGCTCGCCGGGCGCGACCGGCGCATCGACGTCGGCTGGGCCCGCATCCTGGAGCACGCCCCCGACGAGGCCGCGGAGGTGGCGCGGGCCGAGCAGGTCGAGGCGGTGCACGCCAAGCAGGCGGCCGGCGGCCGTCGCCCCGAGGGCGACGAGCCGCCCGCCCGCCCGGAGGACGGCCGGCAGGGCGAGCCGCCCGTCGACCCCCGCGCGGAGGGGCGGCCGTTCCCGGGCACGGTCGAGGACACCGCCGGCGACAAGGAGATCTTCCTCGTCATCGCGGGCCTGGGGTTCGACGCCGCGATGGTGGCCGACGCCGACGACGCCCTCAAGCGCAAGGTGGGGTGGCTCGCCTACTTCCTGGCCGGCGTGCGGCACCTGCACGGCCGGCGCATGCGCGCGCAGGTCACGCTCGACGACCGCGACCCGGTCAGGGTGCGCCTGCGCACGATCCTGGTGGGCAACTGCGGCCGCCTCCCGGGCGGCATCACGCTGCTGCCGGACGCCGTGATGGACGACGGCGAGCTCGACGTCGCCGCGGTCGACGCGCGCGGCGGGCTGGCCGGCTGGGCGCAGCTGCTCGGCGAGGTGGTGGTGCAGCGCTTCGGGATGCGCACGACCGACCTGCCGAAGATCGGCCGCATCGACCACGTGCGCGCGAAGAAGGCGCGCATCCGCGTGGAGGACGGCGAGCAGGCGCAGGTCGACGGCGACCCGATCGGCCGTGCTCGCGTGCTCGAGACGTGGGTGGACCACCAGGCGCTGCTGGTCCGCGCGGTCTGACGCGCCGGGCCCGCCGCCACGTCGCGGGCGCCCCGGGCCGCCCGGCGGCGCGGACGCGCCCGGTGTGGACGTCGGCGCGGACGTCCCCGGCGTGGACGTCCTGCGACGGTTCGGCGCGTTCCCCTGGGACGTCCGGTGCGCCCGGCCCCGCGCCGGAGGGCCGCGCGACGGCGCCGCATACGCTTGCCGGGTGATCGTCCGTGCTCGTGCTGCCACCGTCCTGTCGTCCCTCCTGGCGGTCCTGACGGTGGTCCTGCTCGGCGTGGCGGCGCTGGTCGGCGCGGCGCCGGCCGCGGTCGCGGCACCCGCCGCCCCGGACGGCGGCACGACCACCACCACGTCCACCACCACCACGTCTACCACCGGCACGTCTACCACCGGCACGTCCACCACCGGCACGTCCACCACCGGCACGGCCACGACGGGCGCCGCGAGCGACGCCGACGCGGCGGGCGAGGCGCCCGAGCCCACCGCCACGCCGGAGCGCCCGCTCGTCGTCGCCGGCGTCGCCGGCCTCGAGTGGTCCGACCTCGACCGCACCCGCACGCCGCGCCTGTGGGCGCTCGTGGCCGGCGGCGACGTCGCCTCGATCGCGGTGCGCACGCTGTCGCCCACCTGCCCCGTGGACGCGTGGCTGACCCTGTCGGCCGGCAACCGCGTCACCAGCGCCGATACCCCCACGCCGCCCGACGCGGCCACCGCCGAGGCCGCCGCCCCCGTCGGCGGCACGCTCCGCTGCCCGCAGGAGCCCGCGGTGCGCGCCGACGCCACGACCGCCGACGGCACGCCGGCGGCGGCCCAGGTGAGCGGCTGGTCCACGCTCGTGGCCCCGGAGACCGAGGCGACCGGCAGCTACGGGCGCCCGGGCACGCTCGGCGACGCGCTCGGCGCGGCCGGGCAGTGCGCGACGGCGATCGGCCCGGGCGCCGCGGTGGCGCTCGCCGGCTCGGACGGGCAGGTCCAGCGCTACCTGCCCGGACTGCCCGCCCGCCCCGAGGCGACGGAGGCGGCGGAGCCCACCGAGGCGACCGACACCACCGGGCCGACCGGCGGCGCGCCTGCCGAGGACCCGCTGCCCGCGGCGCTGACCGCCTGCCCGGTGTCGGTGGTCGACCTGGGCTCGCTGCCCGACCCGGCCGCCGAGCGCGCCGAGGCGCTGCGCGACCTCGACGCCGCCGTCGGCCGCCTCGTGGACGCCCTGCCCCAGGGCGGGCGCCTCCTCGTCGCCGGCGTGGCCGACACCCCGCTCGGGCCCCGCGGCCTGCAGGTGGCCGTGGACTCGGTGCGCGGCGACGGCGCGGCGCCGAGCTGGCTGTCCTCCGGGTCGTCGCGCCGCGAGGGCGTCGTCGTCGTCAACGACCTGTCGGCCACGGTCGCGGCGGCCGCCGGCCTCGACACCACCGGGTTCGACGGGTCCGCGCTCGAGCGGGGCGAGCCGCGCCGCCTCGACACGGCCGGCACGGTGGAGAACCGCCGTTACCTCACCACGCTCACCGAGACCACCCCGCACGTGAGCTACGCCCTGCTGGGCACGCTCGTGCTGGCCGCGGTCGTCTGCCTGCCCGTGCTGCTGCGCCGCTCGTCGCCGCGGGCGCGCCGGCAGGCCACGGCGCTGCTCACCGTCGCCGCGATGCTCCCGGCCGGGGCCTCGCTGGCCACGCTCTCGCGCTGGTGGTCCTCCCCCGCGCCCGGCCCGGTGCTGGCCGCCGCGACGGTGCTGCCCGCCGTCGCGCTCGCCCTGGCCGCCTGGGCCGCGGAGCGCGGGCTGCGCCGGTCGCTGCCCGACGGTGCCCCGGCCGCCGCGTGGCGGCTGCCCCTGGTCGTCGCCGGCCTCACGTGGCTCGTGCTCACCGCGGACGGCCTGACCGGCACCACGCTGCAGCAGGGCTCGCCCCTGGGCCCGTCGCTCGCGCTCGGCGCCCGGTTCTACGGGTTCGGCAACACCGTGTTCGCCGTCTACGCGACGGCGGCCGTGGTGCTCGCGGCCGGCCTGGCGGCAGCGGCCCTGCAGCGCGGCCGGCGTCGGACGGCGCTGGCCGCCGTGGCGGGCGTCGGGCTCGTCACCGTGCTCGTGGACGGCCTGCCCGCCCTCGGCGCGGACGCCGGCGGCATCGTCTCGCTCGTCCCGGCCTTCGTGGTGCTGGGCGTCGCGGTGGCCGGGCGGCGCGTGCGGCTGCGTCACCTCGCGCTCGCGGCCGGTGCCGCGCTCGTGGTGGTGGCCGTGATCGCCGTGGCCGCGTGGCTGCTGCCCGGCCCCGGGTCGCACCTGAGCCGGTTCGTGCAGCGCCTCGCGGACGGCGACGCCGCCGCCGTCGTGGCCGCCAAGGCCGCCGGGGCGTGGCACACCGTGGCCAGCGTGCCCGGCGCCGCCGCGACCCTCCTGGTCGTCGCCGCGGCGTGGGCCGTCCTGGCGCCGGCCCGCCGCCCGTGGTCGCGGGTGCCCGCGCTGCGCCGGCTCGCCGCCGCCTACGGCGAGCGCCCGGTGCTGCGCGCCGGCGTGGTGGCGCTGGTCGTCGTGGCCGCCGTGGGCTCCCTGCTCAACGACACCGGCGTCGCCGTCGCGTTCGTGGTGCTCGTGCTCGCCGCCGCGATGCTCGGCACCGGGCTGGCGGCCGAGGCGCCGGCCACCGCGCCCGCCGTCCCCACCTCCGCCGCCGCGCCCTCCGCCGGCTCCGTCGCCGCGCCCGCGGCCGCGCCGACGGCGTGGGACCCGGACGCCGCGGGGCTGGTGCGCCGCACGCCGACCACGATCGTCACCGTGGGCGGCGGCGTGCTCGTCGCGTTCCTCCTGGTGGTCGGCATGGTGCCGCCGAGCTCCGGCACGGGCGTCGCGGGCGGCCAGTCCACCGCCCTCGGCGACCCGGAGGCCACCGCCGTCGCCGCGCCGGCCTCCTCGCTCGTCGTCGTGGGCACGGCCGGGATGCGCTGGTCCGACGTGCGGCCCGACGCCCCGGTCGCGCCCACCCTCGCCGGGCTGCTCGCCGACGGCGCCGACGCCGCGGGCGTCGCGCTGCCCACCGGCGCGGCCGCGCGCTGCGTAGAGGGCGGCTGGCTCGCCCTGTCCGCCGGGCAGCTCGCCGAGGCCGCCACGACGCGCGGCGCCGACGGCGCCTGGGCCTGCCCGCCGCTCGCCGCCGAGCCGGGAGGCACGGCCGAGGGCGCCGTCGTCGCCGGCTGGGACGCGCTGCAGGCCCTGCAGCAGGGCTCGAGCTACGGCGCGCGCCTCGGCCGGCTCGGGACGGCGCTGGCCGGGGCACCCGCGTGCGCCACCGCCGTCGGCCCGGGCGCCGCCGTCGCGCTGGCCGACGGCGACGGGGCCGTGGCCCGCTACCGCGACGTCGAGGCGGCGGAGGCCCGCGGCTCGGACGCGTTCGACTGCCCGGTCACCGTGGTCGACGCCGGCAGCGCCGTCGTCCCGCGGGACGCGACCGACCAGCAGCGGGCGGACGCCGTGGCCGCGGTCGACGACGTCGTGGCCGACGTGCTGGACGCCGTGCCCGCGAGCGCGACCGTCGTGGTGGTCGACGTCGCCAACGTGCCCGGCTCCCAGGCCGCGCTCGGCCTGGGGATGGTGCGCCCGTCGGCGGACCTCGAGGACCGCCCTCGCTACCTGTCCAGCACCGCGACCCGCACCGACGGCGTCGTGCGGCTGCTCGACGTGCCCGCCACCGTGCTGCGCACGGCCGACGCCGCCGTGCCCGCCACCCTGGACGACACCCCGCTGGCCCGCGCCGCCGTCCGCCCGCCGGACGCCACGGCGACCGCGGACGAGCTCGCCGACCTCACCGACCGCGACCACGTGCGCCGTGCGGTGTACACGTGGCTCGTCGACGTGCCGTTCTACGCGGGCCTCGCGCTGGCCGCCGCGTGCCTGCTGGCCGCCCGGACGGGCCGGGGCCGCGGCGCCCGGGCCTGGCGCTGGGCCGAGGGCGCGGCGCTGGCGCTGTCGGCCCTGCCGGCGGCGTCGTTCCTCGGCGCGCTGGTCGGGTGGTGGCGGTTCTCCGCCCCGCTGCCCGCGCTCGTGGTCGGCACGGCGCTGACGACGGCGGTGGTGGCCGGGCTGGGGGCGCTCGCGCCGCGGCGGCCGCTGTGGGCGCCGCTCGGCGTCGTCGCGGGCGTGACGTTCGCCGTGCTCACGCTCGACGGGCTGCTCGGGACGCCGCTCAACCGCGCCTCGCCGCTGGGCTCGGCGCCCACGTTCGGCGCGCGGTTCTACGGGTTCGGCAACCCCACCTTCTCCATCTACGCGGTCGCGGGCCTGCTCTTCGCCGCCGCCGTCGCGCAGTGGTTCGTGCGGCGCGGCCGCCCGGTGCTCGCCGCCGCGGCCGTGGGCGTGGTCGGCCTCGTCGCGATGGTGGTGGACGTGTGGCCCACCCTCGGCGCCGACCTGGGCGGCGGGCTGGTGCTCGTGCCGGCGTTCGTGATCATCGGGCTGGCGGCGTCCGGGGCGCGGGTGACGCTGCGGCGCTTCTCGCTCGTGGCCGCGGCCGGCGTCGCGGCGGTCGCCGCCGTCGGCGTGCTGGACTGGCTGCGCCCGGAGGCCGCCCGCTCCCACCTGGGCCGGTTCGTCGCCCAGGTGGTCGACGGCGAGGCGTGGGGCATCCTCGCCCGCAAGGCGTCCTACGCGCTGCGCTCCGTGCTGGGCGGGGTGCCGGTGTGGCTGACGATCGTGGTGCTCGTGGCGGCGGCGGTGCCGCTGCTGGCGCCGGCGCGGGTGCGGGCGCGCTGGACGCCCGGGTGGTTCACGCGGGCCGAGGAGCGCTGGCCGCTGCTGCGGCCCGCCGTCCTGGCGATATGGGCCATGGCCGTGCTCGGGTCGCTGGTCAACGACTTCGGGGTGCGGATCGCGCTGATCGCGCTCGTGCCCGCGATCCCGATGATCACCCTGGCGGCGCTGCAGGCGCGGGGCGGGCGGGAGCTCGAGCGGTCCTGAGGCGGGGCCGGTGCGCGCGGGCCGGCCGCGCGGGCCGGCCGGGGCCGGTGCGCACGGGCCGGCCGGCGCCGGCCCGCGCAGGTGGACCGTGCGTCAGGACTTGGTGTCGCCGTGCACGCCGCGCAGCGCGTCGAACGCCCCGCGCAGGCGGCGGGCGTTGACCGCCAGCATCACGTCGCGGTACTGGCCCGCTCGGTGCACCTGGCCGCGGAAGTCGTTGGCGGAGGGGCGGTGCCTCAGGTCGCACGGCACCTCGACGGCCACGTACCCCTTGCGCAGCAGGTCGATCGTCATGCCGGTCTCGACGCCCCAGCCGTGTGCCAGCGGCGTCGCGGCCTCGAACGCCTCGCGCGTCAGGCAGCGCATGCCTGACAGCGGCTGCTGCGGCGTCCAGCCGGTCAGCGCGTGGATGGCGCGGCGGGCGGCGCCGACGACGATGCCGCGCCCGCCGGCGCCCGGCTGCGGCGGCAGCAGCGCGATCGCGACGTCGGCCACGCCCTCGCGCACGGGGGCCACGAGCGGCGCCGTGTTGACGGCCGTGTCGCCGAGGTCGCCGTCGATGAACAGCAGCAGCCGCGGCGGGCGACCCGGCGCGTCGCGCATCGCCGCGACGGCGGCGCCGGTCTCCATGGCGGCCGCCTTGCCCCGGTTGTGCGAGTGGCGCACGACGACGGCGCCCGCGTCGCGCGCGACGTGCTGCGTGTCGTCCTCGGACCCGTCGTCGACGACGAGCACGAGGTCGACGTAGGGGATGGCCCGCGCGGAGCGCACCGTCGCGGCGATGCGCTCCTGCTCGTCCTTCGCGGGGATGACGACGGCGACACGCTGGGTGTCGCGGCCCGCCCTGCTGACGGCCGGCCGTGGCGTCTTCGCCACGGGCATCGCGGCCTCGGAGGTGGCGGCCGTCCCGGCGTCCTGCCGGTCGGTCCCGTTCGTCACCACGTCGGGGCCCTCCTGGCCCCGCACCGGGTCGGCGTTCACGCGTGTCCTGCCTGCTGGTCGAGGGTGGCGGTCTCCGGGGCTCGCCCGGGGATCGGGAGTGCAAAGACTTTCCCTGAGAATGCTACTCCCTCGGTAGCGAGATTCTCGTCGAGACGCGTCGTGGCAGGCCACCGGCAGACGTGGGGGCGGTCACGGCGGCCCGCCGCGGCGTCCGGCAGAGCCGACGCCCGCGGCCCCACCCGGCGCCGTCGTCGGGCACGGCGCCGGGCGGCGGGGGTCAGCGCAGCGTGACCTGGCGCGAGACGATGCCGGCGCGGGCGCGGCGCTGGTTGGCGTCCAGCGGGTCGGTGACCGCCAGGGCCTCCGCGAGGCGCTCGCCGAGCTCCGCGAGCGGGGCCTCGACGTCGGCGGCCTCGGTGCCGCGCGGCAGCTCCCACACCGGCACCACGATGCCGGCGGCGCGGAACATGCCCAGGAACCGGCCCTCGCCGTCGGGCAGGGCGATCGCCGAGCGGCGCTCGGCGTGCAGGCGCGCGATCGCGTCGACCACCTGGTCCTCCGGCTCGGGGCGCGCCCAGCGGACGAACTCGCGGCTCATCCGGCACCAGTACGCCGACTCGACGCCGGGGATCTTCACGGTGGGGATGGTGGCCTCGGCGGCCTCGGAGAGGGAGGCCTCGACGTCGGCGGTGCGCTCGGCGGTGGCGTCGACCCAGTAGTCGTAACCGTCGTGGACGGTGACCTCGAACGGGGCGGACAGGTCGAGCACGTCCTGCAGGCGGGGGCCGTCGGAGGGGTCGGCCGGCGTGGGGATCGCGGTGCCGGGCTCGGCGTCGATCGCCTCGAGCAGGGCGGCGGCGAGGTCGCGCGAGAGGTCGCCGGTGCTCAGCACGCCCTGCAGCGCCAGGAGCACGGTGCCGTCCGGGCGGTGCATGGCGGCGTACCCGCCGGGCAGGATCGTCACGAGCAGCACGTCGCGCGAGCCGTGCTCGGCCGTGGTGCGCAGCGGGGCGGTCGCCGAGGGGACGATCTCGCGCATCGCGACCCAGTCGGGCTCGCTCGGGAGGCCCTCGAAGGGTCGCAGCACGAAGTCGGTCGCAGAGCTGGAGGCCATCCTCGGATCCTAGCCGTCGCCCGGCCCGCCCGAACCTTCTCCTCCCCCCTGCCCCGCCCCTCCCCCACCCCTGACCCCGCGCCGTCCCCAGCCCAGGCCCCACGCACGCGGCTGTCAGCACGAGCGCAGGCCATGGCGTGCGCTGGTACTGACAGGCGGGTACCGACCCGCTGGAACCGGTACGCGAGGACCGGCACGCCGGGGCGGGCCGCCGCCTCCGCCGCGTGCGGGTGCCCGGCCGTTGCGTACCTTCGTGCTGTGGACGCATGGCGCGAGCTCGTGGCGGCCTACGAGACCGGGAGCGGCGTCGACGCCGGCGCCCTCGCCGCCGCGCGGCTGCCCGCCCCGCAGGACGCCCCGGCGCCCGAGCCCGACGACCGGCCCTGGCTCGCCGCGACGCTCCCGGCCCTGCACCTGGCGCTCGGCTCGGTGGAGGCGGTGCGCCGGGCGGCGGTCCGGGCGGGCGCGTCCGGCCCGCTCGCTACCGCGCCCCTGGAGCCGGACCGGATCGCCGCGGCGTTCTCCTCCGAGCGGCTGTTCCGGCTCGACGGCCTGGAGGTCGAGGCCTTCGCCCCGCTGTCCGGCTTCTTCCGCACCGCCGACGGCTGGGTGCGCACCCACGCCAACTACCCGCACCACCGCACCCGGCTGCTCGCGCTGCTCGGCCTGCACGACGGCGCGAGCCGCGAGGAGGCGGCCGCCACGATCGCCCGCCGCTCGGCGCAGGCGCTGGAGGACGGTGCCGCGCGGTCCGGCGCGATCGTCGTGCGCGTGCGCACCGAGGAGGAGTGGCGCGCCTCGGACATGGGCCGCGCCGCCGGCGGCGGGCCGCTGGTGCGCGTCGAGGCCCGCGACGACGGGCCCCTCGAGCCGGGCCGGCACGAGTCGGACCGCACCTGGGACCGCGCGCGCGACGACGCCGCGGGCACGCCCGAGGACGCCGGCGGCCTCGCGCGCCACGCGGAGCCGCGGGACCCCCGGCGGCCGCTGGCGGGCCTGCGCGTCCTCGACCTGACCCGCGTCCTCGCCGGCCCCGTCGCCACCCGCACCCTGGCGCTGCTGGGGGCGCAGGTGCTGCGGGTCGACCCGCCGGTGCCGGCCGAGATCCGCTGGGTGCACCTCGACACCGGGCACGGCAAGCGCACCGCCCTGCTGGACCTGCGCGGCGACGGCGACCTCGAGCGCGCCCACCGCCTGCTCGCCGACGCCGACGTGCTGGTCACCGGCTACCGGCCCGGGTCGCTCGAGGCGCTGGGCCTGCGCGTGCCGCCGGGGGTGGTGCACGCCCGCGTCGACGCGTGGGGCGGGGAGGGCCCGTGGGCGCAGCGGCGCGGCTTCGACTCGATCGTCCAGGCGGCGTCGGGCATCGCCGTCGTCGAGGGCGGCGCCGCGGCCCTCGAGGGCGGCCGGCCCGCCGGCCTGCCGGCGCAGGCGCTCGACCACGGGTCGGGCTACCTGCTGGCCGCCGGCGTGATCGACGCGCTGCTGGCCCGCCGCGCCGACGGGCGCGGCCGGGACGTGTCGGTGTCGCTCGCGCGCACGGCCGCGTGGCTGCTCGACCCGGGCGTGCCCGACGGCGGCCGCGACCCGGGGCACCCGCCGGCCGCCGCGGTGCCGCCGGAGGCGGCGACCAGCCACGGCCGCGCGCCGATCGTCACGACGGCGCGCCCGGCGCTGCCCGGCTTCGACGACTACCTCGACCCGGCGCGGAAGTGGGGCTCCGACCACGCGTCCTGGGTCTGAGCGGGGCGCCGCGGCGCGGCGCCGCCGGCGCGGCGCCGCCGGGGCGGTCAGCGCAGGTTGCGGTCAGCGCAGGTTGCGGTCAGCGCACGTGAGAGCCAGCGCACGAGCCGGTCAGCGCACGTGCTGGTCGTCCGCCGCGCGGGCCGCCTCGGCCTCGGCGGCGCTGACGACGTCGCGCTCGGCGGCGCGCGCCCGGGCCACGGCCTCGGCGCGCACGGCCGTGATCCGGTCGTGCAGCGCGGCGTGCACGCGCTTGCGCACGTCGCGGGAGATCGCCTCGACGTCGGCCTCGTCCGGCTCGGCCGGCCGGCCCAGGGCGTCGACCTCGCCGCGCTCGCGCAGCTCGTCGCGCAGGCGGTCCACGGCCGCGTCGATCTCGGTGCGCGCCCGCTCCTCGGCCTCGTCGAGCAGCGCGACGACGGCGGCGTCGGCCTCCCGGCCCACCTGGTGCTCCTCGAACTCGCGCGCCGCGTCCCGGACGATCGCGCGGGCGTGGTCGACGACCGCGCGGGCGGTGGCGGGGGCGTGCGCCTTGAGCGCCTGCAGGTCGTAGAGCAGCACGCCCTCGACGTCGGCGACGCCGGGGTCGACGTCGCGGTGCAGAGCCAGGTCGAGGACGACGAGCGCGCGCCCCTCGGCCTCGTCCCCGGTGCGCGCGGCGGCGCGCAGGCGGGCGCGGGCGACGGCGGCGGCGTCGAGCACGTACTCGATGCTCGCCTCCGGGCCGCGGGCACCCCCCTCGGCCGCGTCACCGGACCCGCCCCCGAGCGAGGCGACCGTGCGGCGGCCGCGCGCGCCGGACACCGACACCACGAGGTCGGCCTCGGCGAGCGCCTCGACCAGCGCCTCGCGGTCGCCGTCCAGCGCGACGACGTCGTGCGACTCGGCGAACAGCGCCGCGCGCCCGGACTGGGAGTAGACGCGCAGGTCCTCGCTGCCGCGCTGGCGCAGGGCGGCCACGGAGGCGCCGGCGTACGAGCCGGTGCCGATGAGCACGGTGCGCACCACGCGCCAGTCGGGCAGGGACTCCCCGGCGAGGTCGAGGCCGAGCTTGACCAGCGAGCGGCCGGTGGAGCCGAGGGTGGTGTGCGCGCCGACCCGCTTGGAGGTGCGCGACGCCGTCTGGAACAGCAGCTCGAGCGTCTTGGACGTGGTGCCCTCGGACCGCGACACCTGGAGGGACCGCTTGACCTGCCCGGCGATCTCGCGCTCGCCCACCACCATCGAGTCCAGGCCGGAGGCCACGGAGAACAGGTGGGTGGGCACCTCGGAGCCGGTGCGCACGGTGAACGACTCGGCGGCCGTCTCGGGGGTGACGCCGGAGGCCTCGGCCACGAGCCGCGCGACGTGGCGGGTGGCGTGGCGGACGCCGTCGCCGTCGAGCGGCGCGTCGACGTCGAGGTAGAGCTCGAAGCGGTTGCAGGTGGAGATGACCACGGCGCCCTGCACGGGCTCGCAGGAGCTGACGACGGTGCGTCCCACCGAGGCAGAGCCGGTCGACAGGCGCTCGAGGGCGTCGAGGTCGAGCTCGCGGTGGCTGGCGGTCAGGGAGAGGAGAACCACAATGCTCCGACTTTATTCGCCTCTGCGGCCCGGGGCAGAATCGATCTCCGTGACATCTCCCACTCCCGCGGCCGCCGCCTCCCACCGGGGCGCCACGGTGCCGCTGCCCGTCGACCACCCGCTCGTCGACGGGCGCACCGCGCGCTCCCCGCTGGTGCGGGCGCTGAGGGGTGACCGCCCCGAGACGCTGCCCGTGTGGTTCATGCGCCAGGCCGGCCGCTCGCTGCCGGAGTACCGCGCGGCGCGCGAGGGCACGGCGATGCTCGAGGCCTGCCTGACGCCGCCGCTGGCGGCCGAGATCACGCTGCAGCCGGTGCGCCGCCACCGCGTCGACGCGGCGATCTTCTTCTCCGACATCGTGGTGCCGCTGAGGCTCGCGGGCGTCGGCGTCGAGATCCAGCCGGGCGTCGGCCCGGTGATGGACCGGCCGTACCGCACCGCCGACGACGTCGCGCGGCTCACCGAGCGCGAGCTGACCGACGAGGCGCTGGCGCCGGTCGCGGAGGCGGTGGCGCTGACGGTCGCCGGGCTCGACGGGCTGACCGAGACCGTGGGTGCCCCGCGCGGCGAGACCACCCCGCTCATCGGGTTCGGCGGCGCGCCGTTCACGCTGGCCGCCTACCTGGTGGAGGGCCGCCCGTCGCGCGACCACCTGGCCGCGCGCACCCTCATGCACGCCGAGCCCGAGACCTGGGCGCGGCTGACCGCCTGGACGGCCGACCTCACCGGCCGGTTCTTGCGCGCCCAGGTGCTCGCGGGCGCCTCGGCCGTGCAGCTGTTCGACTCCTGGGCGGGGTCGCTGTCGCTGGCGGACTACGCCGCGTACGTGGCGCCCGCGTCGACGCGGGCGCTGGCGCACGTGGCCGACCTGCGGGCCGGCGAGGGACCGGACGCCCCGGGCGTCCCGGCGATCCACTTCGGCACCGGCACCGGCCACCTGCTCGGCGCGATGCGCGACGTCGTGCGCGACGCCGGCCTCACGCGCACCGCCGTCGGCGTCGACTACCGCACGCCGCTCGACGAGGCGGTCGACGCCCTCGGCCCGGGCGTGGCCGTGCAGGGCAACGTCGACCCGGCGCTGCTGGCGGCCCCGTGGGAGGTGCTCGCCGAGCACGTGCGCGACGTGGTCGACCGCGGGGCCGGCGCGCCCGGGCACGTGGTCAACCTGGGCCACGGCGTGCCGCCCACCACCGACCCGGCCGCCCTGACCCGGCTCGTCGAGCTCGTCCACTCGCTGTGAGCCGGCGGTGAGCGGGGCGGCCGCGGGGGCCGGGGCGGGTACCGCGCACGGCGCGGCCCCCGAGGACGTCGACGCGATCGTCGTCGGCGGCGGCGTCGGCGGGCTCGTGGCCGCGCGCGCCCTGGTGCGCCGGGGCCTGCGCACCGTCGTCCTCGAGGCCGCGGGCCTGCCCGGCGGCCCGGTGCGCGGCGGGGCGTTCGCGTCGCTGCCGTCCGTGCCGCTCGACCTCGGGGTCGAGTCCTACGCCGCCCGCGGCGAGGCCGTCACCGCCCTCGCCCGCGAGCTGGGCCTCACCGTCGTCTCGCCCGCCGCCGCGCAGGCGTGGGGGTACGCCGCCGGCCGCACGTTCCCGCTGCCCCGCGCCGGCATCCTGGGCATCCCGTCGGTGCCGTGGGCGCCGGACGTGCGCCGCGCGATCGGCTGGCCCGGCGCGCTGCGCGGCGCCCTCGACCGCGTGCTGCCCGCCCGGCTCGTCGACGAGACGTCGCTCGCCACGCTGGTGCGCTCGCGCCTGGGCCGCCGCGTCGCCGACCGGCTCGTGACGCCCGTGGCCGCCGGCGTGCACTCCGCCCCGCTCGACCGGCTCGACGTCGCCGCCGTGGCGCCCGGGCTGCTCGAGGCGTTCCACCGCGAGGGGTCGCTGTCCCGCGCCGTCGCGGCGCAGCGCCGCGCGGCGCCGCCGGGGTCGGCGGTGCGCGGCATCGACGGCGGCATCCACGGCATCGTCGAGGCCGTGGTGGGCGAGCTCAACGCCGACGCCGAGGGCTGGGCCGAGCCGCCCGACGGCGACCTGGCGCACGCGGGCGTGCGCACCGGGCAGCGGGTGGTCGGGATCGAGCGGCTGCCGGCCGCCGACGGCGGTACTGCCGACCCCCATGCTGACGACCGCGGAGCCGACGACGGCGCCGCGTGGCTCGTGACGACGGCGGCCGGCGCGCGCCTGCGCGCGCCGCGTCTGGTGGTGGCGACGCCCGCCGTCGCCGGCCTGCTGACCCCCGCCCTCGGCGGGGCTGCCGCGCCGACCCCGGAGCCGGGCGCCCCGATCGCGCTGGTCACGCTGCTGCTGGACGCCCCCGAGCTCGACGCCGCGCCGCGCGGCACGGGCATGCTCGTCGCGCCGGACGCGACGCCCGGCGCCGGGCCCGGCGCGGGCGTGCGGGCCAAGGCGTTCACCCACGCCACCGCCAAGTGGCCCTGGCTCGCCGCGCGGGTGCGTGCCGCGGCCGGCGCCGGCGTCCACGTGGTGCGGCTCAGCTACGGCCGCATCGGGGAGGCGCTCGTGGAGCCCGACGTCGCCCAGGCCACGCACGACGCGTCCGTGCTGCTCGGCGTCGACCTCACCGGGCGGGTGCGCGACCACCTGGTGCAGCGCTGGGACGGCTCGCTGCCGCCGCCCACGCCGGCCTACCGGGCGGCGCTCGGCGACTTCGTGGCGGCGGTGGGCACGGCGCCGGGCCTGGCCGTCGCCGGCGGCTGGGTGGCCGGCACCGGCCTGGCGTCGATCGTGGGCCACGCGACCGGGGCCGTGGCCGAGCTCTAGCCCCGAGCGCCGACGGCCTCGTCGATCATCGCCAGCAGGCGGGTGCGCAGCAGGTCCAGGCGCTCGCGGTCCGGCGTCGCGCCCCACAGCGGCGCCCCGCTGACGCCGTCGGCGGCCGCGACGACCACCGCCTGCACCTCGACCGGCAGCCCGTCGGCGGCGAGCTCGCGCTCCCACCAGGCCGTGTCCTCCTGCGCGAGCCGGGCCACCGCGGGCACGGTGATGAGGTGGGCGGTCAGCGCGATCCGCTCGCGCGCCTCGTGGTCCTCGGCCGCCTCCGCGAGCGACGCGCGGACGAACGCGCGCGTCAGCCGGCCGGGCCCGGCGTCGTCCGGGTCGAGGTGCGCGCGCACGGCGGCGCGGAACGCCTCGTTCATCTCCTCCGCGAGCGCCACCACGAGCGCGTCCTTGCTCGGGAAGTGGTAGAGCAGCCCGCCCTTGGACACCCCGGCGCGCCGGGCGACGACGTCGAGCGACGCCGCGACGCCGTGCGCGCGGATCACCTCGGCGGCCGCGTCGAGCACCAGGCGGCGGGTGTCCTCCGGCGAGCGGCCGGCTGTGCGCCCCATCGTGTGTCGCCTCCAGGTCCTGTCGGGTGCGGAGCACTGTACGCGCTGGATACTGTACCGACCGGTCGGTACAGTATCTACCATGACCCTCCAGACCTCCCCCGTCGGCACCCTGTCGGCGCGGCGTCGCTGGGCCGCCCTGGCCGTGCTCACGCTCGCGATCCTGCTGCTCGCGATCGACGGGACCGTGCTGTCGCTGGCCGTGCCCTCGCTGACCCGCGACCTCGCCCCCACGGCCACGCAGATCCTGTGGATCGGCGACGTCTACTCGCTCGCCCTGTCCGGCCTGCTGGTCGTCATGGGCACGCTCGCCGACCGCGTCGGGCGCAAGCGGCTGCTGCTGGTCGGCGCCACCGCGTTCGGGCTCGCGTCGGTGCTCGCGGCGTCCGCGTCGACGCCGGAGATGCTCATCGCCGCGCGCCTGCTGCTCGGCGTCGCCGGCTCGACGATCATGCCGTCGACCCTGTCGATCATCCGCAACGTCTTCCCCGACCCGGCCGAGCGCACCCGCGCGATCGCCGTGTGGTCGGCCGCGGCGGGCGGCGGCGCCGCGCTGGGCCCGCTCGTCGGCGGCGCGCTGCTCGAGCACTTCTGGTGGGGCTCGGTCTTCGTCATCAACGTGCCGGTGATGGTGGTGCTGGTCGTCGCCGGGACCTGGCTGCTGCCCGAGTCGAAGGACCCGCACCCGGGCCGGTTCGACCTGCCGTCGGCCGCGCTGTCGCTGGCCACCGTGCTGCCGTTCGTCTACGCCGTGAAGCACACGGTCTCCGCGGGCGTCGACCTGCTCGGCCTCGCCTGCGCCGTCGTGGCGGCCGCGGCCGGCACCGTGTTCGTGCGCCGGCAGCGGCGGCTGGCCGCGCCGATGATCGACGTGGACCTGTTCCGCACGCCCGCGTTCTCCGGCGCCGTGCTGGCCAACTTCATCGGCGTGTTCGCCCTGACCGGCCTGCTCTACTTCTTCTCGCAGTACCTGCAGCTGGCCCGCGGGTTCCGCCCGCTGGAGGCCGGGCTCGCCGAGCTGCCCGCCACGCTCGCCTCCATCGCGGTCGTGGCCGTGGTCGGCACCGCCGTCGTGCGGCTCGGGCGCGGGCGCACGATCGCCGTCGGCCTGCTGCTCACCGCGGCCGGGCTGGTCACCGTGGCGGCGGCCGAGGGGGCCGCCTCGTACCTGTGGCTCGGCCTGGCGCTCGTGCCGGTGGGTCTCGGCGTCGGCCTGGCGCAGACCGTCACCACGGACGCGGTGGTCTCCGCGGTGCCGCCGCACAAGGCCGGCGCGGCCTCCGGCATCTCGGAGACGGCGTACGAGCTGGGCGTGGCCCTCGGCATCGCCGTGCTCGGCTCCCTGCTCACGCTCGTGTACCGCTCGTCGCTGACCCTGCCCGCGGGGCTCGACGGCGCCGAGCGGGCGGCGGCCGAGGACTCGCTGGCGTCGGCGCTCGCCGTGCTGCCCGCCGGGGCCCCGGCCGCGCACGCGGCGCAGGAGGCGTTCGTCGGCGCGATGCAGACGACGTCGCTGGTGGCGGCCGCGGTGACGCTGCTCGGGGCGGTCGTCGCGTGGCGCACGATCCCGTCGCCGCGCACCGTCGCGACACCGGCCCGGCTCACGGCGTGACGAAGGACGCGACAGGGGGCGGGACGGGGGCGCGACGGGGGACGCGACAGGATCTGACGGGCCGCGGTGAGTCCCGACACAGCGCCCCCCGCGCGTTTTCGTGCGGGCCGGGCTCGGGGAGAGACTGGGCAGGTGACGACTCCCGCCCCCTCGACGACGACCACCGCGTCGAGCCGCCCGATCCGCCTCGGCACGCGCGGGAGCGCGCTCGCCACCACCCAGTCCGGCATGGTGGCCCGCCGCCTCGAGGAGCTGACCGGCCGCCCGGTGGAGCTGGTGCGCATCCGCACCGAGGGCGACGTGCGCACCGGGTCGCTCGCCACGCTCGGCGGCACCGGCGTCTTCGTCACCGCCGTGCGCGAGGCCCTGCTCGACGGCCGCTGCGACGTCGCCGTGCACTCCCTCAAGGACCTGCCCACCCGCCCCGCCGCGGGCCTGGCGATCGTCACGCCCGAGCGCGAGGACCCTCGCGACGCCCTGTGCGCCCGCGACGGGCTGACCCTCGACCAGCTCCCGCGCGGGGCGAAGGTGGGCACCGGCTCCCCGCGCCGCGTCGCGCAGCTGCTCGCCGCGCGCCCGGACCTCCAGGTCGTCGACATCCGCGGCAACGTGGACACGCGCCTGAACCGCGCGCTCGGCCCGGACGCCGACCTCGACGCCGTCGTGCTCGCCTGGTCCGGCCTGGCGCGGCTCGGCCGCACGGACGTCGTCACCGAGGCGCTCGAGCCCACCGTCGTCGCCCCCGCGCCCGGGCAGGGCGCGCTCGCCGTCGAGGCGCGCAGCGAGGACGTCGCGCCCGGCGGCCCGCTGGCCGAGGCGTTCGCCGCGCTGGACCACCGCGCCACCCGCCTGGCCGTGCTCGCCGAGCGCGCGCTGCTCGCCCGGCTCGAGGCCGGCTGCGCGGCGCCGGTCGGCACGCACGCCCGCATCGTCGAGGACCAGCTCGTGCTCGGCGGGGTGGTCGCACGCACCGACGGCACCGAGCAGCTCAAGCACCGCGCCTCGGTGACGCTGCGGCGCAAGCGCGAGGCCGACGACGAGGCCGCGCGCGAGCTGGGCGTGCGGGTCGCCGAGGCGCTGCTCGCCGACGGGGCCGACACCCTCGCGCCGCTGGCGGCGAGCGGCGTGGCGCGCCCGCAGGAGGGGCCCGTCGACCCGAGCCCCACGGGCGCCCCCGGGGCGGACACGGACGTGGTCAAGCCCGGCCCGCGGCGTGCGCCGGGCCCCGACGGGCGCGCAGGGGCCCGCCCCGACGCCGGTCTCGACGCCGGTCCAGACGCCGGTCCAGACGCCGGTCTCGACCGGGGCCTCGACGGGGTGGGCGCGGGCTCGGACGACCCCGCGGAGCGCCCGTGACCCTGCCGCTCGCCGGCCGGGCCGTGCTGGTGCCCCGCGACCCCGAGCGGGCCTCGGGGCTCGCCGCGCGCCTCGAGGCGCTGGGCGCCACGGTGCTCGTCGCCCCGGCCACCCGCACCGAGCCCGCGGCCGACCCGGCGGCGCTGGACGCCGCGGTGCGGCGGCTGGCCGCCGGCGACCACGCCTGGGCCGTGCTGACCAGCGTCAACGCCGTGCGGGCGCTCGAGGGCGCGGCGGCGCGCGTGGCGCCCGGCGACCCGGCGGCCCTGCTCGCCGCCGCGCCGACGGCGTGGGCCGCCGTCGGCCCGACGACCCGCCGCGCGCTCGAGGCGCTCGGCGCGACCGTCTCGGTGGTGCCCGCGCACGAGCGGTCCGCCGAGGGGCTCGTCGCGGTCTTCCCCGACCCGCCGGCGCCCTCCGCCACCGGGAGCGCGCGGCGGGTGCTGCTGCCCCAGGGCGACCTCGCGCGCACCACCCTCCGCGACGGCCTCGCCGCGCGCGGGTGGGAGCCCGACGTCGTCGTCGCCTACCGCACCCTCCCGGTCGACCTGCCCGCCGACGTCGTGCGCCGCGCCGGGGCCGGGGAGGTCGACGCCGTCGTCCTCACGTCCGGCAGCGTGGCGCGCCAGGTCGCCGCCCAGCTCGGCACGACCCTGCCGGCCGTCTGCATCGGGCGCCCGTCCGCCGAGGTCGCCGCCGACCTCGGGCTCGACGTCGCGGCGATCGCCACCGCGCCCACCGACGCCGCGCTCGCCGACGCCGTCGTGCGCGCCCTCGCCGTCCCCGCCATCGTCAGCCCGTCGGAGCCCGCCGCCGGCGCCCGCCCCGACACCACCGAGGAGGATCCCCTGTGAGCCCGAGCTCCGGCATCGTCTACCGGCCCCGCCGCCTGCGCGCCACCCCGCGCATGCGCCGCCTCGTCGCGGAGGTGCGCCTGGCCGCCGCCGACCTGGTGCTGCCCCTGTTCGTCAAGGAGGGCATCACCGAGCCCGTGGCGATCACGAGCATGCCCGGCCAGCTGCAGCACACCGAGTCCTCGCTGCGCCAGGCGGTCGAGGCGGCGGCGCGCGCCGGCGTCGGCGGCGTCATGCTGTTCGGCATCCCGGCCATGCGCGACGCCGTCGGCTCGCAGGCAGACGCCCCCGACGGCATCCTGCAGCGTGGCATCCGCGTCGCGCGCGAGGCGATCCGCACCGTCGAGGCCGAGACCCGGCGCCCCGGCCCCGTCGTCATGGCCGACACGTGCCTCGACGAGTTCACCGACCACGGCCACTGCGGCGTGCTGGCCACCAGCCCGGACGGCGAGACCGTCGTCGACAACGACGCCACGCTGGAGCGCTACGCCAGCATGGCGGTGGCGCAGGCGAAGGCCGGCGCCGAGGTGGTCTCGCCGTCCGGGATGATGGACGGGCAGGTCGCCGTGATCCGCGACGCGCTCGACGACGCCGGCTTCACCGACGTGTCCGTGCTGGCCTACAGCGCCAAGTACGCCAGCCCCTTCTACGGCCCGTTCCGCGAGGCCGTCGACAGCGAGCTGCAGGGCGACCGCCGCACCTACCAGATGGACGCCGCCAACGGCCGCGAGGGGCTGCGCGAGGCCGACCTCGACCTCGCCGAGGGCGCCGACATGGTCATGGTCAAGCCCGCCGGGTCCTACCTCGACGTGCTGCGCCAGGTGGCCGACCGGTCCGACGTGCCCGTGGCCGCCTACCAGGTGTCCGGCGAGTACGCGATGATCGAGGCCGCCGCCGCGAACGGCTGGATCGACCGCAAGGCGTCGATCCTCGAGTCGGTGCTCGGCATCAAGCGCGCGGGCGCGGACGTGATCCTCACCTACTGGGCGATCGAGATCGCCGCGTGGCTGTGGGCGGACGTCGCCGCGCCGGCCGCGAAGGCCACGGAAGGGAACCAGGAAGCATGACGGACACCTCGGGCTTCGGCCTGGTCGAGAGCGCCCAGGTGGCGCTCGAGCAGCCGACCGACAACCACGCCGCCTTCGTGCGCGCCCAGCAGGCCATCCCCGGCGGGGTCAACTCGCCGGTGCGGGCCTACGGCTCCGTGGGCGGCGACCCACGGTTCCTCGCCCGCGCGCAGGGCCCGTACGTCTACGACGTCGCGGGCACCGAGTACGTCGACCTCGTCGGCTCGTGGGGCCCGGCGCTGCTGGGCCACGCCCACCCGGCGGTCGTCGCCGCCGTCCAGGAGGCGGCCGCGCGCGGCCTGTCCTTCGGCGCCCCGACGGTGGCCGAGGTGGAGCTGGCCGAGGAGGTGCGCCGCCGCGTGCCGGCCGCCGAGCGGGTGCGCCTGGTCTCCACCGGCACCGAGGCCACGATGACGGCGATCCGCCTGGCCCGCGGCGTCACCGGCCGGCCGCTGGTCGTGAAGTTCGCCGGCAACTACCACGGCCACGTCGACGCGCTGCTCGCCGAGGCCGGCTCCGGCGTCGCCACGCTCGCGATGCCGGGCACCGCGGGCGTCACCGCGGCGTCGGCCGCCGAGACGCTGGTGCTGCCGTACAACGACGTCGCCGCCGTCGAGGAGGCCTTCGCCACCCGCGGCGACCAGGTCGCCGCCGTCATCGTCGAGGCCTCCCCCGCCAACATGGGCGTGGTGCCGCCGGAGCCGGGCTTCAACGCCGCGCTGCGCCGCATCACCCGCGAGCACGGCGCGCTGCTGGTCCTCGACGAGGTGCTCACCGGCTTCCGCGTCAGCGCGTCCGGCTTCTGGGGCTACGACAACGCCCGCGAGGGCGCCGAGCAGTACGTGCCGGACCTGTTCACGTTCGGCAAGGTGATCGGCGGCGGCATGCCCGTGGCCGCGCTCGGCGGCCCGGCGGCGATCATGGACCAGCTCGCCCCGCTGGGCCCCGTCTACCAGGCCGGCACGCTGTCCGGGAACCCGGTGGCGGTCGCCTCCGGGCTGACGACGCTGCGCCTGGCCGACGAGGCCGTGTACGCCCGCGTCGACCTGGTCGCCGACACCCTGGCCACCGCCGTCGGGCGGGCGCTCGACGCCGAGGGCGTGCCGCACCGCGTGCAGCGCGCCGGCAGCCTGTTCAGCGTGTTCTTCGGCCCGGACGCGCAGGCCGGCGGCGTGCGGACGTACGCCCAGGCGCAGGCGCAGGAGGCGTTCCGCTACCGGGCGTTCTTCCACGCGATGCTCGACGCCGGCGTCAACCTCCCGCCGTCGGTGTTCGAGGCGTGGTTCGTCTCGGCGGCGCACGACGACGCCGCGGTCGAGCGCATCCTCGCGGCGCTGCCCGCGGGCGCCCGGGCGGCGGCGGCAGCCACGGCCTGACCCTTCAGTTGTGGGGGCCGAACACCCCCCCCGCGCCCCCGGGGCCGCGGGGGGGGGGTGGGCCCCACCCCGCGCCCGGGGGGGGGGGGGGGGGGGGGCCGCGGCGGCGGCCCCGGGCC
>NZ_JAXUAK010000026.1:0-33039 GCF_046535855.1 Puerhibacterium sp. TATVAM-FAB25
CCCCCCCCCCCCCCCCGCCCTCCACACGTTCGGGCCCACTCTTCCCCCACACGACGCTCTGCCGCTCTGCGGCGGCCGCGGCCGCGAACGCCGCGGCCCCCGACGTCGTCGACCTGCGCGTGCGGCTCAACCACGCCGCGGGGCGGCGGGCGACGCACGTCCAGGCGGCCGTCGCGCGGCGGTGGCCCGGCGCGCGGGAGCTGCCGGTCGACCCGGGCACCGGCGCGCCGGAGCAGACGCCCGACGCCGGCCGCCCGCTCGTGGTGCTCACGCGCGAGCCGGTGCCGTCGACCGCGGAGCACGCGGCGCTGGCGCGGCTGTGGGATGCCCGCCGCGACCTGGTCGTGGTGCACACCGGCGTGCCGGGCGCCGCCGAGGAGTGGTTCGGGACGCTGCCCGGCGGCGGCCCCGACGTCGTCCTGGCGTGCGGCACGGGGCGGGCCAACGCCGCCGCGGCCGTGGACCTGCTCGCCGGCCTGCTCGCGGGCCGGGCCGGCACGGCGACCCCCGAGGCGACCCCCGAGGCGACCCCCGAGCTGACGCCGGAGACGACACCGGCGACGGCCCCGGAGGCGGCGCGGTGATCGTCGTGGGCGTGTCCTCGGGCACGAGCGTGGACGCGATCGACACCGCCGTCGCCGACCTCGACCTGGCCGCCGACGGCACGCTGACGCTGCGCCCGCTCGGCCACGGCGAGCACCCGTGGCCGGCCGGGCTGCGCGAGCGCCTGCTCGCCGCGCTGCCGCCGGCGCCGGTCGGCGTCGCCGAGTGGTGCGCGCTCGACACGCTCGTCGGCCAGGCCCTCGGGGACGCCGCGCGGAGCGCGGCCGAGGAGCACGCCGGCGGGCGGGCGGACCTCGTCGCCTCGCACGGGCAGACGCTGTACCACTGGGTCGAGGCCGGCCGGGCCCGCGGCACGCTGCAGGTCGGCCAGCCCGCGTGGATCGCCGAGCGCTCGGGCCTGCCCGTCGTCTCCGACCTGCGCGCCGGCGACGTGGCGGCGGGCGGGCAGGGCGCGCCGCTGGTGAGCGTGCTCGACGCGCTGTGGCTCGGCGGCGGGGAGGGGGCCGACGGTGGTCCCGGCCACCGCCGCACCGCGGCGCTGAACATCGGCGGCATCGCGAACGTCACCGTCGTCGGCCGGGCCGACGAGCCGGTGCTCGCCTGGGACACCGGCCCGGGCAACTGCCTCGTCGACGCCGCCGTGCAGCGGCTCGCCGGGCTGCCGTACGACCGCGACGGCGCCCTGGCGGCCGCCGGCACCGTCGACCCCGACGCCCTCGCGGTGCTGCTCGACGAGCCGTACTACGCCCTGCCCGTGCCGCGGTCCACCGGCCGCGAGCTGTTCGACGCCGGGTACGCCGCCGCGCGCCTGGCGGCGGCGCACGCGACCCGCGGCCGCGCGCCGGACGGGCCCGACCTCGTCGCCACCCTCACCGAGCTCACCGCCGCGACGATCGCGCGGTCCCTGGCCCGCGACGCCGGGCCGGGCGCACCGGTCGGGCGCGTCGTCGTCTCCGGCGGCGGCGCCCACAACCCCGTGCTGCTCGGGCGCCTGCGGGCGCACCTCGCCGCGGAGGTGCCCGGCGCGGAGCTCGTCACCGCCGACGCCCTCGGCCTGCCCGGCGACGCCAAGGAGGCGTACCTGTTCGCCCTGCTCGGCTACCTCGGCGTGCACGGGCTGCCCGGCACGGCCGCCGGCGGCGACGGCGCCCGGGCCACCGGCGCCCGGCGCCCCGTCGTGCTCGGCTCCCTCACCCCGCCCGCGCCGCTGCCGGCCGCCGCGCCCGCGACGGCGGTGCGCCGCCTCGTCGTCGCGCCGCCGGCCGACCGCCGCGTCGCGGCCCGGCCCGCCCCGGAAGGACCCCGCCCGTGACCGTCGACCCCACCAGCGAGACGTGGGCCGAGCTCGTGCGGCTCGCCTCGCCGACCGAGGAGCGCAACCCGCGCACCACCGACATCGACCTGCTGCCCACGGCGCAGGTCGTGCGGCTCATCACCGACGAGGACGCCCGCGTGCCCGGCGCGGTCCAGGCGCAGGCCGACCGGATCGCCGCGGCCGTCGAGCTCGCGGTCGCCGCCATCCGCGCGGGCCACCGCGTGCACTACGCCGGGGCCGGCACGTCCGGGCGGCTCGGGGTGCTCGACGCCGCCGAGCTCGCCCCCACCTACGGCGTCGGCCCGGAGTGGTTCGACGCCCACATGGCGGGCGGCGCGGAGGCGATCACGCGCGCCGTCGAGAACGCCGAGGACCACGACCGCGCCGGGCGCGCGGACCTGGACCACGTCGCGGCCGGGGACGTCGTCGTCGGCCTCGCCGCCTCCGGGCGCACGCCCTACGTGCGCGGCGCGCTGGAGCTCGCCCGCGAGCGCGGCGCGGCGACGGTGCTGGTCAGCGCCAACCCGGCCGCGCCCCTGACGCCGCTGGCGGACGTCGCGATCCTCGTCGACACGGGCCCCGAGGCGATCACCGGCTCCACCCGGATGAAGGCCGCCGGCGCGCAGAAGATCGTGCTCAACACGTTCTCCACGGCCGTGATGGTGCGCCTCGGCAAGACGTACTCGAACCTCATGGTGGACGTGCGGGCCACCAACGCGAAGCTGCGCGCACGGCTGGTGCGGCTGCTGGCGCAGGCGACCGGGCTGGAGCCGGAGGAGTGCGAACCCGTGCTCGCCGAGGCGGGCGGCGAGGTGCCCACCGCGCTGGTCGCGCTGCTGGGCGGCGTCGACGTCGCGACCGCGCGGACGGCGCTGGCCGCCGGCGGCTCGGTGCGCGCGGCGCTGGCGGGGCTGCCCGCGACCCGTTAGGCGCCGGGCGCGCCTGCTGACCCCGCGGACCCCGCGGGCGCGGCCGGCGCGGGGCGCTCGCCGAACACGGCCGTGCCGACCCGCACGATCGTCGCGCCCTCGGCGACCGCCAGCTCGAGGTCGCCGGTCATGCCCATCGACAGCTCCCGGGCGTCCGCGGTGCCGGGCGCGCCGCTCGCCACGACGGCGTCGCGCACCTGGCGCAGGCGGGCGAAGCCGGCGCGCACCACGGCGTCGTCCTCGGAGCGGGCCCCGATCGTCATGAACCCGGTCAGCCGCAGGCCGGGCAGGGTCGCGACGTCGGCGGCCAGGGCGGCGGCGGCGTCCGGCGCGACGCCCGACTTGCTCGCCTCGCCGGAGACGTTGACCTGCACCATGACGGCCAGCTCGCGGCCGTCCCGCGCGCAGCGCGCCGACAGGGCGCGGGCGAGGTCGGGCGAGTCGACGGTCTCGAGGCAGGACGCCGTGGCCAGCAGCTGGTTGGCCTTGTTGCGCTGCAGGTGGCCGATCATGTGCACCTCGAGCCGGTCCTGCGCCACGAGGGCGGCCAGGTCCGGCGCCTTGGCGACGAGCTCCTGCACCCGGTTCTCGCCCACGAGCACGGGGCGGGGGTCGCCGGTCCGGTCGGCCAGCCCGGCCGCCGCGCCGACCGCCTCGAGGACCGTGGCGGCGTCCTGCGTCTTGGTGGCCAGCAGCAGGCGGACGTCGTGCGGCGCGCGGCCCGCCGCGGTGGCCGCGGCGTCGATGCGCGCGCGCACGGCGGCGAGCCGGGAGGAGATCCCGGGGACGGAGGGCATGGCGCCAGTCTACGGAGCGGCTGTCCCCGCAGCCCCGCAGCCCCGCAGCCCCGCAGCCCCGCCGTCCGGGGCCCGGCGCCCGGCGGGCCAGGTTCGGGGGAGCGGTCAGGGGGTTCCCCGATGCCCGTCCCCGCCGCGCGCGCGACGATGGAGGGACCATGAAGACCCTGCTGAACATCATCTGGCTGCTCTTCGCCGGCCTCTGGCTGGCCCTGGCGTACGCGCTGGCGGGCGTGCTGCTGCTCCTGCCGATCATCACGATCCCGTTCGCGATCGCGTCGTTCCGGATCGGCGGCTACGCCCTGTGGCCGTTCGGCCGCACCGTGGTCGACCGCCCGACGGCCGGCGCGGGGTCCGTCGTCGGCAACGTCATCTGGGTGCTGCTGGCCGGCTGGTGGCTCGCGCTCGGTCACGTCGTGACGTCGATCCCGCTGTTCGTGTCGATCATCGGCATCCCGCTCGGCTGGGCGAACCTCAAGCTCATCCCGGTCTCGCTGCTGCCGCTGGGCAAGGAGGTCGTGCCGAGCGACGCGGTGCGCCCGGTGTACCACCACGGGTGACGCCGGCGCCCGGGGCCCCGGCCCGTCGGCGCGCGGCCGTCAGCGCGCCAGCGGCGCCGTCGTCGCGCCCGTGAGCCGCACGAGGTCGGCGGGCGCCAGCCCGACGTCCAGCCCGCGCCGCCCGCCGGAGACGTAGACGACGTCGTGCCCGAGGGCCGAGCCGTCGACCACCGTGGCGAGCCGCTGCTTCTGCCCGAGCGGCGAGATGCCGCCGACGACGTACCCGGTGGCGCGCTCGGCGACCGGCGGCAGCGCGAGCGCGGCCCGCTTGCCGCCGACGGCGCGGGCCAGCGCCTTGACGTCGAGCTGGCGGTCGACCGGGACGACGGCGACCACCAGGCGTCCGTCGACGTCCGCGACCAGCGTCTTGAACACCTGCGCGGGGTCGAGCCCGAGCGTCGCGGCCGCCTCCATGCCGAAGCTCAGGCCGGCGGCCGGGTCGTGCTCGTAGGCGTGCACGGTGTGCGGTACGCCCTGCCGCTCGAGCAGGGTCAGGGCCGGGGTGCCGGCGTGCGTGCGGTCGGACTTCTTGGCCACGGTCGGCATCCTGCCCGACGCCGCGCGGCCAGGCGACGACATTCCGTCCGTGGCGCCCGCGCCGTCGTCCAGGCGGTGACGGGCCGTTGCCCGGGGCGCGCGTCGCCGCGCATAGGGTGGGCCCGTGCTGCTCGCCCTCCTCCTCGCCGCGATCATGGTGGGCGGCTCCCTCCAGCGCGTCACCGGCCTGGGGTTCGCCATGGTGGCCGGGCCGTTCATGGTGCTGCTGCTGGGGCCGGAGCAGGGGGTGCTCATGGTCAACCTCTGCGGCTCCACGAGCGCGGTGCTCATCCTCACCCGCGTGGTGCGCGACGTGGACTGGCGGCGGTTCGCCGTCATGGCGGTGGCGTCGGTGTGCACCACGGTGCCCGGCGCGCTGCTGCTGCGGGACGCGAGCGACGCCGCCCTCGAGGTGACCGTCGGGGCCGTGGTGATCGTCGGGATGACCGTCGCCCTGCTGGCCGGCCGGCTGCGCGGCGACCGGCGCTGGTGGCGCGTCGGCGCCCGCTGGCCCGCCGCCGTCGCCGGCAGCCTCAGCGGCGCCGGCAGCGTCGCGGCCGGCATCGGCGGGCCGCCGCTGGCCGCCTACTCCGTGCTGGAGCGGTGGGACCCGGTGCGGTTCGCCGCCACGCTGCAGCCGTTCTTCGTCGTCAACGCGATGGGTGCGATGGGCTCGAAGCTGCTGCTCACCGACGCGCGGATGCCGCAGCTGGACGCCTGGGCGTGGGCGGCGGTGGCCGTGGCCTGCGTGGCCGCCGTCGTCGTGGGAGACCGGCTGGCGCGGGTCGTGTCCCGCGAGGTGACCCGGCGCGTGCTCGTGGTGCTCGCCTACGCCGGCGGGCTGGCCACGATGCTGCGCGGCCTGGGCGTGCTCGGGTAGCGCTCAGCCCGCGGGCGCCGCGGCCTGCGCCGCCTGCCGGCCGGGTTCTGCGCCGCCTGCCGGCCGGGCTCTGCGCCGCCTGCCGCCCGGCTCAGCCGATCGGGCCCACGGCCAGCACGGTGAGGGCGACGCCGCCCGCCTCGTCGGACGCCGCGAGGTCGACCAGGGCGGTGATCGCCCAGTCGTGGTCGCCGTCGGCGTCGTCGAGCACCTGGCGCACCCACCAGGTGCCGGGCTCGACCTTCTCGCCCGACGGCGTCTCGGCGCCCGGCTCGAGGATCGTCAGCAGCGCGGCGGACCGGGCCCCGGCGTCGATCCCGATCGCGTCGTCGCCCTGCGCGTCGAACAGCGGGTCGAGCGCCTCGGCCCACGCGTCGGCGGGCCAGCCGCCGCGCCCGTCCAGCGCGCCGAGGGCGGCGTAGTCCTCGCGCGCGGCCAGCTCGACCCGGCGGAACAGCGCGTTGCGCACCAGCCGGCGGAAGGCGCGCGGGTTGCCGGTGACCGGCCGGGCCGGCGCCTCGGCGCCCGCGTCGGCGAGCTCGCCGTCCACGACCGTGTCGGCGTCGTCGTCCACCGGGTTGGCCAGCCGCTCCCACTCGTCCAGCAGCGAGGAGTCGACGCCGCGCACCAGCTCGCCGAGCCACTCGACGATCTCGGCGACCTCCTCGGTGCGGTGCTCGTCGGGCACCACCTGGCGCAGCGCGCGGTAGGCGTCGGCGAGGTAGCGCAGCACCACGCCCTCGGTGCGCTCGAGCTGGTAGCGCGAGACGAGCTCGGCGAACGTCATGGCGCGCTCGACCATGTCGCGCACCACCGACTTGGGGGCCAGCTCGGCGTCGGCCACCCACGGGTTGCTCTGCTTGTACGTGGCGAACGCGGGCTCGAGCAGGTCCACCAGCGGGCGCGGCCAGGTGACGTCCTCGAGCAGCGCCATGCGCTCCTCGTACTCGTAGCCCTCGGCCTTCATGGCGGCCACGGCCTCGCCGCGGGCGGCGTTCTGCTGGGCGTAGAGGATCTGGCGCGGGTCGTCGAGGGTGGCCTCGATGACCGAGACGACGTCGAGCGCGTGGTCCGGCGCCTCGACGTCGAGCAGGTCCATGGCCGCCAGCGCGAACGGCGACAGCGGCTGGTTGAGCGCGAAGTCGCGCGGCAGGTCCACCTCGAGCCGCACCGACGGGCGCCACCCGGCGGCCCGCGCGGCGTCCGGCACCCGCACCTTCTCCACGACGCCGGCCTGGCGCAGCGAGCGGTAGATGCGGAAGGCCTGGCGCACGTGCTGGGCCTTCTGGGCGTCGGTGTCGTGGTTGGCCGTGAGCAGGTGGCGCATCGCGTCGACCGGGTCGGCGTGCTCGTGCCGCTCGTCGCGGGTGCGCGCCAGCACGTTGAGCACCATCGCGTGGGTGACCCGGAAGTGCGAGCCCAGCGGCTCGGGGTCGGCGTCGCGCAGGCGCTCGAACGTCGAGTCGGTCCAGTTGACCGCCCCGGCCGGCGCCTTCTTGCGCACGATCTTCTTGAGCTTCTTCGGGTCGTCGCCGGCCTTGGCCAGCGCGCGGCGGTTCTCGATCACGTGGTCGGGCGCCATGACCAGCACCTCGCCGACGGTGTCGAAGCCGGCGCGCCCGGCCCGCCCGGCGATCTGGTGGAACTCGCGCGCGGTGAGGTGGCGCATGCGCTCGCCGTCGAACTTCACCAGCGACGTCATGAGCACGGTGCGGATGGGCACGTTGATGCCGACCCCGAGGGTGTCGGTGCCGCAGACGACCTTGAGCAGGCCGCGCTGGGTCAGCCGCTCCACCAGGCGCCGGTACTTGGGCAGCATGCCGGCGTGGTGCACGCCCACGCCGTGGCGCAGGAACTTGCTCAGCGTGCGGCCGAACCCGGTGCCGAACCGGAAGGCGCCGATCTCGGCGGCGATCGCCTCCTTCTCGGCCTTGGACGCCACGTTCATGCTCAGCAGCGACTGCGCCCGCTCCACCGCCTCCTTCTGCGTGAAGTGCACGACGTACACCGGCGCGCGGTGGGTGGTGACGAGCTCCTCGATCACCTCGGTGAGCGGCTCGACGACGTAGGAGAAGGTCAGCGGCACGGGGCGCTCCGCGCCGGCGACCTCGGCGACGGGCCGGCCGGTGCGTCGCTCGAGGTCCTCGCGCAGCCGGGTGGTGTCACCCAGCGTCGCGGACATGAGCAGGAGCTGGGTGCTGGGCAGCTCGAGCAGCGGCACCTGCCAGGCCCAGCCGCGCTGCGGGTCGCCGTAGAAGTGGAACTCGTCCATGACGACCTGGGCGATGGCGTCCTCGGCCGCGCCCGAGCCCTCGGCGCCGCGGCGCAGCGCGAGGTTGGCCAGGATCTCGGCGGTGCAGCAGATGATCGGGGCGTCCGGGTTGACCGCCGAGTCGCCCGTCATCATCCCGACGTTCTTGGAGCCGAACGCCGTGACCAGGTCGAAGAACTTCTCGCTCACCAGCGCCTTGAGCGGGGCGGTGTAGTACGTGCGGCCGCCGCGGCCCGAGCGGTGCGCGGCCAGGGCGGCGAACTGCGCGCCCATCGCGACCATCGACTTGCCCGAGCCGGTCGGCGTCGCCAGCACCACGTGCGACCCGGTCATCAGCTCCAGGAGCGCCTCCTCCTGGTGCGGGTACAGCGGCCGCCCGCCCTCGGCCGCCCACTGCGCGAAGCTCTCGAACAGCACGTCCGGGTCGGGGTCGCCGCCCGTCGGGGCCGGCAGGTACGGGATCAGGGTCCCGGCGGGTCGCGGGGTGGCGGGCGCGGCGGTCGTGGTGGCGGTCGTCATCGTGCCGCCATTGTCCCGCACGCGGGGGCGATCGCGTCGGCCGGCCAAAGGGCGGCCCCTGCGGGTGATTCGGGGGTGAAAAACGGACTAAACGTGTCGGAATGGTGCAGGAGCGACAAGTTACGTGCCTATCGTCACCTGCCGCCGTCGGCGACACCCACTCACCAGCTCGTGCCGACGGGCGAACCCTGCAAGGAGAAGCTTCATGTCCGCATCGTTCCCCGAGCCCCCTCAGGCACCCCAGCAGGCGCCCGAGCAGCCCTACGCGCCGCAGGGGCAGCACCCGCAGCCGCACGCGCCCGGGTTCCCGCCGGCTCCGGCCCCGAAGAGCAACGGCCTCGCGGTCGCCGGCTTCGTCGTGGCGCTCCTCGGCCTGCTGGGCTCGTTCGTCCCCGTCCTCAACATCGGCGGCATCGTGCTGGCCGTCGTCGGCCTGATCCTCAGCATCGTCGGCCTCGCCAAGGCGAAGAAGGTGGCTGCAGGCAAGGGGATGGCCCTGACCGGCATCATCCTGGGCGCCGTCGCCATCGTCGTGGGGATCACCGTCAACGTCGTCTTCGCCGCGGGCGTGAGCGGCGCGGCGGACGAGATCGACGAGGCGATCGCCTCGGCGTCCGCGGAGGCGGACGACGCGCTGAGCCGCGTCGACGGCAGCGCGACGGAGGACATCCTCGCCAGCGACCTCTCGGTCGAGATGGGCGCGTTCGAGGGCTCGGTCGACGAGTACGGCCTCGTGACCTCCGCGCTCCCGGTGACGCTGACCAACAACGCGTCCGAGGCGCACAGCTACAACGTCCACATCGAGGCGGTCGACGCCGCCGGCGCCCGCATCGGCGACGACTACGCGATGACCTCGGACCTGGGCTCCGGGCAGTCCGAGTCCGTGGAGCTCTTCCAGATCGTCATCGACGAGGAGGAGCTGCAGGCGTACCAGGGTGCGGAGTTCCGCGTCGTCGAGGTCCAGCAGTACTGACCGACACGCACCGAGCGGGCCCCGACCGAGCATCGATCGAGCTCGGTCGGGGCCCGCTCACGTCGCGTCCCACAGCCGGCGGTAGTACGCGATCCGCTCGGCGTCGGGCTCGACGCCGTACGCCTCGTAGACCAGGTCCTCGTAGCCGGGCCCGTAGTTCCACTCGGTGCTCCACGCCGCCACGGCCAGGTCGGCCCAGCGGTCGGCCACCCCGAGCCGGCCGAGGTCCACGTGGGCGCTCCAGCGCCCGGCGTTGTCGAGCAGCGTGTTCGGCGCGCAGGCGTCGCCGTGGCAGACGACGAGCCGGTCGACCTCGGGCGCGTCGGCGAGCGCGGCCCGCTCCGCCGCGGTGACGCGGCCGACGGAGGCGCCGGCGGACGCGCCGACGTCGGGCCCGGTGCGGGCGAGGCGCTCGCGGACGCTCCAGTCGAAGGGGCACGCCGCCACCGGCAGCGCGTCGTGCAGCGCGCGCAGGCCTGCGCCGAGCGCGCGGGCCGCCGTCGCCGGCTCGGCCAGCCAGCGCGGGTCGACGGCCGAGCGGCCGGGCAGCGCGGCGGTGACGAGGTACTGCGCGGGGCCCGCGTCGCCGTCGTCGACCGTGCCGTGGTCGAGCACCCGCGGCACCGGCGTCCACCGCCCGGCCCACTCCAGGCGCGCGGCCTCGGCCGCCAGGTCGAGCCCCGTGGCGACGGGCGACCACTTGACGAACCGCGCCGGCCCACCGCCGTCGTGGTCATCGGCGGGGCCGAGGCGGAACGTCAGCCCGCCGAGCTCGTTGCGCCACACGGGCGTCACGCGGTCGCCGCCGGCGAGCCGGCGCACGAGCGGGGGCACGGGCACCGGCCCTGCGGGCGGGGCGGCGGGGGAGTGCGGGATCACGGTGACGATCGTCGCAAAGAGCCGCCCGCGAGCGGTGGAGGGCCGCGCGCGGTCCGATGATGAAGGCATGGCTGATGTCGGCATGCCCCACGACGACGAGATCATCTTCCGCACCCGCAAGTGGGTCCGCCCCGAGGACCTCAACGCGAACGGCACGCTGTTCGGCGGGAGCCTGCTGCGCTGGATCGACGAGGAGGCGGCGATCTACGCCATCATCCAGCTCGGCAGCGAGAGCGTCGTGACCAAGTACATGTCGGAGATCAACTTCGTCGACTCCGCGCGCCAGGGCGACATCGTCGAGATGGGCCTGCTCGCCACGGACTTCGGCCGCACGTCGCTGACCATGCGCGCCGAGGTGCGCAACCTGTTCACGCGCCAGCAGATCCTCGTGATCGAGAAGATCGTGTTCGTGCACCTGGGCGCCGACGGCCGGCCGGCCCCGCACGGCTACTCGACGATCACCTACGAGCGCAACCGCATCCCGGCGCGGCATCTGGAGAAGCTCTCCGGCGAGCCCGCGCAGCGCTGACCCCCCGGCGTCAGGCCGCGCCGTCGAGCCCGGCGCCGTCGAGCCCGGCGCCGTCGAGGAGGGCGCCGCCGAGCAGCGCGTCGCACACCGCGAGCAGGCGCCCGCGCAGCTCCTGCGCCCGCGCGGCGAACCCCCGCTGCCGGCGCACGTACTCCGCCTTGCCCGCAGGCGTCTCGATCGCGACCGCGTCCAGCCCGTACGCCGCGACGTCGTACGGCGAGGCCTGCATGTCGGTGTACCGGATGTCGCGGGCAAGCTCGAACGCGTCGAGCAGCAGCTCGCCCGGCACGGCCGGCCCGAGCTTCAGGCAGTGCCGATAGACATCCATGTTGGCGTGCAGACAGGCCGGCTGCTCGAGCGCCACCTGCGTCTCGCGCGTCGGCTGCAGCTGGTTGCGCCCGCGCGCCTCGGGCGTGAAGAACCGGAACGCGTCGATGTGCGAGCACGTGACGCGGTGGCCCTCGACGACGGCGTCCGTGCCGTCGGCGCCGAGCCGCAGCGGCAGCGGGTGGCGGTGGTCGCGGCCCTCGGCGCCGTCGCGGTAGACCATCGCCCACTCGTGCAGCCCGAAGCAGCCGAACGTCCCCGGCCGTGACGCCGTCGCGCCCACCAGGGCGCGCACGTACCGGACGGTGTCGCCGCGGTCGGAGAGGAACGCCGCGGCGTCGAGCGTCGCGCCCGCGCCGCCGTCGGGCAGCGCGACGGCGCGGTGCCAGCGCCACCCGAGCCGCTCGTCGTCGGCGTCCACCGCGAGCACGACGCCGGCGCCCGGGTTCCAGCGGCGCAGCGCGCCCGGCCGGGTGGGGTAGTAGGTGAATAGGAAGTCCTCGATCGCGTGCCGGCGCCCCGCGGCGTGCGCGTCGCGCCAGACGGCGGTCAGCCGGTCGGCGCGCTCGGCGTGCGCCTGGGCGCTCGCCTGCCACGCGGCGCGCGGCAGCGCGGCGGGGGCGGTGGTGGCGGGCACGCCCTCCAGGGTACGGCGGGCCTGCGGCGGCCCGGACGGGCGCCGCCGCTACGGTGGCGGCGTGACCCGCACCCTGCCCTTCCACCAGGTCGACGTGTTCTCCTCCGGGCCGCTGCTCGGCAACCCGGTCGCCGTGGTGCACGACGCCGACGGCCTCACCGACGACCAGATGGCGGCCTTCGCCCGCTGGACCAACCTCTCCGAGACGACGTTCCTGCTGCGGCCCACGCGGCAGGGCGCCGACTACCGGCTGCGGATCTTCACCCCGGCGGGCGAGCTGCCGTTCGCGGGGCACCCCACGCTCGGCAGCGCCCACGCGTGGCTCGAGGCGGGGCACCGGCCCGCCGCCGCGCCCGCGGGCACCGACGTGGTGCAGGAGTGCGCCGTCGGGCTGGTCACGGTGCGCCAGACGCCGGTCGCCGGCGGCGGCGTGCGGCTCGCGTTCCAGGCGCCGCCGCTCGAGCGCTCGGGCCCGGTGGAGCCGGCGGAGCTGGAGCGCACGGTCGCGGCGCTCGGCGCCCGGCCGGACGACGTCGTCGACGCCGCCTGGGTCGACAACGGCCCCGGCTGGATGGCGGTGCGGCTGCGCGACGCCGGCGCGGTGCTCGCCCTCGACCCCGACCCGGTGGCGATGCAGGGCCTCAAGGTCGGCGTCGTCGGGCCGTGGGCGGACGAGGACGAGGCGGCGCCCGGCGACGCCGACGTCGAGGTGCGCGCGTTCATCGAGGGCATCGGCGAGGACCCCGTCACCGGCAGCCTCAACGCCGGCCTCGGGCAGTGGCTCGCCGGCAGCGTGCTGCCGCCGAGCTACGTCGCCTCGCAGGGCACGGCGCTGCGCCGGCGCGGCCGCGTGCACGTCGGCCTCGACCACCGCGGCCAGGTCTGGGTGGGCGGCGAGACCCGCACGGTGGTCCGGGGCAGCGTCGGCCTCTGACGCCCGCGCCCGACGCGGGCGGGCGAACGTCGTAGTTTCCCGGCTTCCGACCGTGGGAAGCCGGGAAAGCACGACGCTCGGCCGAGTCCGGCGTCGGAGCCTGTGGACGACGCCGGCGGGCGGTCCCCGGCCGGTGGTGGGGTGGTCGGGTGCCCCGCCGACCGCCGCCCGTCCCGCGCCGCCTGCTGGCGCTCGCGGCGGTGCAGGCCGGGCTCGTCTCGGCCCGTCAGTGCGCGGCCGCCGGCGTGACGAGCCAGCACGTGGCCGAGGCGGTCCGGCGCGGGGCGTGGTCGCGGCCGGCCCGCGGCGTCTACGACGTCGGCGGGGTGGACGCTCGGGAGGGTGCGGACCCGCTCGACCACGCCCGCCGACGGGCGGCCGTGCTCGGCGTGCTAGCTCATCCCGGTTCCGTCGCCACGGGCCTGTCCGCGCTGGTGCTGCACGGGGTCCAGGGAGCTCCCCGCGCCGTCGCGCCCGAGGTGACGTTCCCCGACGGCAGCGCCCGGAGGACGCGGCCGCCGGTGCGGCTGCGGAGGGTGCCGCTGCGGACCTGGACGCTCGTCGGGGACCTGCCCTGCGCCACCGTGGCGGACGCGCTGGCGCAGGCCGTCCCGGAAGTGGACCGGCGGCACGCCGTCGCGGTGCTCGACTCCGCCCTGCGCACCGGGCGCCTGACGGACGCTGGGCTCGCAGGGCTCCGCGAGGCGGTCCGCGGCCGGCGGGGTGCGGCGCGCGTGCATCGCTGGTGGGACCAGGCCGACCGGCGGTCGGAGTCGCCGGCGGAGACGTGGGCCCGCCTCGCCTGCGCCGACGCCGGCTTCCCGCCGGACGTCCTGCAGCTGCCCGTGCTCGACGGCGGCGGCCGGTTCCTGGCCCGGGTCGACCTGGCGTGGCTGCTGCCCGACGGTCGTGCGCTGCTCGTCGAGATCGACGGGCGCGACCCGCACTCTCAGCCGGCGGCGCTGTTCGCCGACCGGGCACGGCAGAACCGCATCGTCACGGCCGGCACCGTCCTGCGCCGCTACACCGGGGCGGAGGCGTGGCGGGGCACGCTCGCCGCCGACGTCGGCGTCGTGCTGCGGGCCGCCGGGTGGCGCGCCGGGCAGCCGTGCCCGGCGCGGCTCGTGCTGCGCTGACCGGGTGCTGCGCTGACGGGGGGGGGCGTCCGCCGAGCGTCGTCGTTTCCCGGCCAAGAACCCGCGGAAGCCGGGAAAGTACGACGTCCGGCAGTCGCTCGGCAGTCGCTCGGCAGTCGCTCGGCAGTCGCTCAGCAGCGCTCACGGGCGCGGCGCGGCCCCGGGCGGCAGCGTCAAGGCAGCGCGGCGCCCCGGTGCCGTCCGCGCCGACACCCCCGCGAACAGCCGCTCCAGCGGTCCTCGGCCGAGCAGGAACCGCCACGCCGTCGCGAGGAGCAGCGTGACCAGGACCATCACCGCGAGCGGGCCGTTGGTCTCGGAGCCCACCAGGTCCCAGCGCCAGATCGCCACGATCTGCAGCGAGTACACCGTCAGCGCCATCGACCCCACGGCGGCCAGCGGCGCCAGCACGCGGGCGCCGACACGGCCGGCGTGCAGGCACAGCCCGAGCACCGCCAGGCCGAAGCCGCCGGAGCCGACGGCCTCGAGGGTGGTGTCGTGGTGCGGGCCGGACAGGAACAGGTAGGTCGTCGTCGGCCACGGGGCCGACCACGCGCCCGCGGTGAGCGACGCGGACTCGGCCTGCCTCTCGACCGCAGCCTGCCCGCCGACAGCCCCGACCACCAGGCCGGACAGGATCCCGCACAGCGAGGCCGCCGCCAGGCCGCCCAGCACGAGCCCGGTGCGCAGCCTGTCGGACCGCAGGTCGCAGCGCCCGACGGCCATCCCGGCGAAGACATACGCCATCCACACGATCGCCGGGTAGTGGCCGGTGAGGACGAAGTCGGTCACGGCGCCCGAGCCGTCCTGCGGCAGGCGCAGCCCCGCCCGCGCGAGCACGACCGGCCCCCACAGCGCCACCGGCGGTCCGACGACGGCGACGACGGCCGCCGCGGCCGCCAGCCGGCGCGGCGGCCAGCGCAGGAACGGCAGCGCGAGCACGAAGTAGCACGCGTAGGAGCCGAGGATCAGGAACACGCGCGTGCCGAGCAGGTCGAGCAGGGCCACGAGCGCGAGCAGCAGGACGGCCCGGACGAGCAGCCGGGCGCGCGCCCGCACCAGCGCGTCGCCCTCGAGCGGCCGCGGGCCGCCGGTGACCAGCGCGAGCGACACGCCCGCCACGAGCGCGAAGAGGATCGAGGAGCGCCCGTGCGCCAGCGACAGCCACCCCGGCAGCGTCCCGAGGTCGGCGGAGGTGACCCCGACGTGCGCGGTGAACATGCCGAGCACCGCGATGCCGCGCGCCAGGTCGACGCCGGTCACCCGGTCGGGGCCGCCCAGCAGCTGCGCGCCGTGCCGGCGCACCCAGCCCGCGCGGGTCGCCGTTCCCGCTGTCATGCCACGATCCTGGCAGGCCCGCGGCCGAACGCACCTGGTCCGCACCGTGAGAACCTGCGTGTCGCGGCCGCGCGGGGTCACTACGGTGGTGCGCATGACCGACCTGCGCATGGAGCGCGACCCCGAGCACCCCGCCGGCGCCGACCTCACCGACGCCATCGAGGCCCCGAGCACCCACCACACGGTGCCGAGCAAGGAGTCCGAGTCCTACACGCACGGCCACCACGAGTCCGTGCTGCGCGCCCACCGCGCGCGCACGGCGCAGAACTCCGCCGGCTTCCTGCTGCCGCACCTGCGCGACGACATGACGCTGCTCGACGTCGGCTGCGGGCCGGGCACCGTCACCGTGGACCTCGCCCGGATCCTGGCGGGCGGCGAGGTCGTCGGCGTCGACGCCTCCGAGACCGTGCTGGACGCCGCCCGCAACCACGCCGAGGCCGTCGGCTTCACCAACGTGCGGTTCGAGCAGGCCAACGCCTACGAGCTGCCGTTCGAGGACGACACGTTCGACGTCGTCTACGCCCACCAGCTGCTGCAGCACCTGTCCGACCCGGTCGCGGCGCTGCGCGAGATGAAGCGCGTGGCCCGCCCGGGCGGCCTCGTCGCCGTGCGCGACGCCGACTACGCCGCCATGGCCTGGTACCCGGACTCGCCCGGGCTGACCGAGTGGAACACGCTGTACCACGAGGTCACCCACGCCTACGGGTTCGAGCCCGACGCCGGGCGCCACCTGCTGTCGTGGGTGCAGCAGGCCGGCTTCGACGTCCAGCAGACGGTGCCCTCGGCGTCGTCGTGGTGCTACGCCACGCCGACCGACCGGCAGTGGTGGGGCCAGGTGTGGGCCGAGCGCTGCGTCGCGTCGAACTTCGCGGGGCAGGCCAAGGAGTCGGGCCTCGCCGACGACGTCGCGCTCGAGCAGCTCGCGCAGGACTGGCTCACGTGGGCCCAGGCCCCGGACGGCTGGTTCGCCATCCTGCACGGCGAGGTGCTCGCCCGGGCCTGACCAGCGGCCCCGGTGCCCGGCAGGGGCATACCCTGTGCCCGTGCGCATCGCGAGATTCACCACCGGAGACGACCCCCGATTCGGCCTCGTGCAGCAGGAGGGCGACACCACCTACCTGGCCGTGCTGGGCGGTGACCCGCTGTACATGCCGGCCATGCCCACCGGCGAGCGCGTCGAGCTGGGCGACGGCGTCCGGCTGCTCGCGCCGGTGATCCCGCGCTCCAAGGTGGTGGCGGTCGGCAAGAACTACGCCGACCACGCCAAGGAGATGGGCGGCGACGTGCCGGCCTCGCCGCTGCTGTTCTTCAAGCCGAACACCGCCGTGGTGGGCCCGGACGACCCGGTCGTGCTGCCGGACTGGACGCAGGAGGTCTCCTACGAGGCCGAGCTCGCCGTCGTCATCGGCAAGGTCTGCAAGGGCGCGACGCCGGAGTCGGCGCTGTCGTACGTGCTGGGCTACACCGTCGCCAACGACGTCACGGCCCGCGACGCGCAGCGCACCGACGGGCAGTGGGCCCGCGCCAAGGGCTTCGACTCCTCGCTGCCGCTGGGGCCGTGGATCGACACCGACCTCGACCCCGAGGACGTCGCCGTGCGCTCGCGCGTCAACGGCGAGCTCAAGCAGGACGGCCGCACCGCCGACATGGTGCTGGACGTGCCGTTCCTCGTGTCCTACGTGTCGCAGGCCATGACCCTGCTGCCGGGCGACGTCATCCTCACCGGCACCCCGGCGGGCGTGGGCCTCATGGACCACGGCGACGTCGTCGAGTGCGAGGTCGAGGGCATCGGCGTGCTGCGCAACCCGGTGCTGCGCCGGGACTGAGCCCGGCGCCCTCACCGGGCCCCTCACCCGCTCCACCGACCGCGGGCGGCGCCGCACGGCGCCGCCCGTGCTTCGATGGCCCCATGTCCGCGTGCTGCGAGCCGCCCGAGCCGCAGGGGCTGCAGGGCTACGACCGGGTCTTCGACGACCGCATGGCCCGGCACGACGCCGCGCGCTACCGCCGCTCCGGGCTGTCCTGGGACCCGCGCCGCGTCGTCGAGCTGTACCGGGCCGGCGTCGTGCAGGGGGAGACCCTGCTGGAGGTCGGCGCCGGCATCGGCGACCTGACGGTCGAGCTGCTGCGGGCGGGGATGCGCCGCTCGGAGTGCGTCGAGCTGTCCGGGGCGTACGACGCCGTCGCCGCGGACCTGCTGGCCGAGCACGGGCTGACGGGCCGGTGCGTGCGCCGCGCCGGCGACTTCGCCGCCCGGCCGGGCCTGGCCGCGCCGGCCGACGTCGTCGTGCTGCTCAAGGTGCTGTGCTGCTACCCGGACGCCCCGCGGCTGCTGGCCGCCGCGGCCGCCAAGGCGCGCCGCCACGTCGTCGTCAGCTACCCGCGCGACGCGTGGTGGGTGCGGGCCGGCGCGGCGGTGTGCGCGGCCTACCCGCGGCTGCGCCGCAGCGACTGGCGGTTCGTCGTGCACCCGCCGGCCGAGATCCGCGGGGCGCTGGCCGACGCCGGCCTGACGCGGGTGCGCACGGAGTCCCGCGGGGTGTGGGTGCTCGAGGTGCACGAGCGGGCCGCCGTCGCCCCCGACGGGGACGCCCCCGACGGGGACGCCGGCGGCGCCGAGGCCCGGGACGGGGCCGCCGTCGTCGGCAACTAGGCTGGCTCCGTGACTTCCGGCGCGCCCACCACCCCCAGCAGCCCCACCACCCCGGCCAGCGACGTCCGCGTCCGCTTCGCCCCGTCGCCCACCGGCATGTTCCACGTCGGCGGCGCCCGGTCGGCGCTGTTCAACTGGGCCGTCGCCAAGCGCTCGGGCGGCACGTTCGTGCTGCGCATCGAGGACACCGACGCCGCCCGCAACAAGCCGGAGTGGACCCAGGGCATCCTCGACGCGCTGGCCGCGCTGGGCATGCACGCCCAGGACCCCGCCTTCGAGGGCCCGTACTTCCAGTCCCAGAACGTCGAGCTGCACGCCGAGGCCGCGCGCCGGCTGTCCGAGGCCGGGCGCGCGTACTACTGCGACTGCACCCGCGAGGACGTCGCGGCGCGCACGGGCAACCCGCACTCCGGCTACGACGGCTTCTGCCGCGACCGGGGCCTGGCCTACGAGCCCGGCCGCGCCCTGCGCTTCCGCACCCCGGACGAGGGGGAGACCCAGGTGGTCGACCTCATCCGCGGCAACCCGGTGTTCCCCAACGACTCGATCGAGGACTTCGTCGTCGCCCGCGGCGACGGCTCGCCCGTCTTCCTGCTCGCGAACGTCGTCGACGACATGGACGAGCGCATCACCCACGTGATCCGCGGCGAGGAGCACCTGCCCAACACGCCCAAGCAGCAGCTGCTGTGGGAGGCGCTGGGCGCCACGCCGCCGGTGTGGGCGCACCTGCCGGTCATCGTCAACGAGAAGCGCCAGAAGCTGTCCAAGCGCCGCGACAAGGTGGCGCTCGAGGACTACCTGGCCGACGGCATCCTGCCGGAGGCGATGGTCAACTACCTCATGCTGCTCGGCTGGGCGCCGGGCAACGACGAGGAGATCCTGCCGTTCGAGGAGCTGGTGCGCCGGTTCGACGTCGCCGACGTCAACACCGCCTCGGCGTTCTTCGACGTCAAGAAGCTCACCGCGTTCAACGGCGAGTACATCCGCGCGATGGGCGTCGAGGACTTCACCGCGGCGTGCGACCCGTGGCTGCACGCCCCGAGGGCGCCGTGGGGCGAGGAGCAGTTCGACGCCGCGGCGTTCGCCGCCGTCGCGCCGCTGGCCCAGACCCGCGTGGCGCTGCTGAGCGAGATCACGAACAACGTCGACTTCCTGTTCCTCGACGAACCCGTCCACGACGAGCAGTCGTGGGCCAAGGCGATGAAGCCGCCGGCCGCCGAGCTGCTGCCCGACGCCCGCGCCGCGCTCGCGGAGCTCGAGGCGTGGGAGGCCGAGGCGCTCAAGGAGACCGTCACCGCGGTGGGGGAGAAGCACGGGCTCAAGCTCGGCAAGGCCCAGGCGCCGGTGCGCGTGGCCGTCACCGGCCGCACGGTGGGCCTGCCGCTGTTCGAGTCGCTCGAGGTGCTGGGGCGCGAGCGCACGCTGGCCCGCGTCGACGCCGCGATCGCCCGGCTCGCCGACGCGGCCGCCGGCACGACGGCCGAGTGACGCGCCGATGACCAGCAGCGCGGTCGACGAGGCCGCCGAGCGGCCCGCGGCCGGCACGGTGGACGGCGTGCTGTTCGACGTCGACGACACGCTCGTGGACACCCGCGGCGCGTTCGCCGACGCGATCGGCGCGGTACGCCGGGAGTTCCTGCCGCACGTGCCGCCGTCGCGCGAGCCGGAGATGCTCGCCGTCTGGCGCGACGACGTGCACGGCCACTACCGCGCCTACACGCGCGGCGAGCTGGGCTTCGACGAGCAGCGCCAGCGGCGCGCGGACGAGCTGCACGCCGCGTTCGGCGGCCCGCGCGTCGACGACGCGCTCTACCCCCGCTGGCTCGAGGTGTTCTGGGGCACGTTCGCCGCGTCCTGGCGCGCGCACGACGACGTCGCGTCGGTGCTGCGGGGGCTGGTCGCCGCGGGCGTGCGCGTCGGCTCGGTGACCAACGCCCGCGTGGCGCTGCAGGAGCAGAAGCTCGCCACCGCGGGCGTGGACGGCGTGCCCGTGCTCGTGGGCGTCGACACGCTCGGCTTCGGCAAGCCCGACCCGCAGGTCTTCCTCGAGGGCTGCCGCCTGCTCGGCACCGACCCGGCGCGCACCGCGTACGTCGGCGACGAGCCGGACATCGACGCCCGCGCCGCGGCCGAGGCCGGGCTGGTCGGCGTGTGGATCGACCGGCCGGGCGTGCGCCGCGAGGGCCCGTCCGCCGGCTCGCCCGACGACGCCGCGCTGCCCGGCGTGCACCGCATCACCGGGCTGGACGAGCTGCGCGGGGTGCTGGGGCTGCCCTGAGGCTCTCCTGGCCCCCTCGTGGGGCTTCGGGAGGCTCAGCCGAGCAGCAGCACCAGCACGAGGCCGGTCACGATGGTCAGCAGGGCCGCCAGCCCGCCGAGCAGCAGCGTGCGGCGGCCCGTGCGCAGCAGCCGCGGCACGTCCACGCCCAGGCCGAGCGCGAACATCGCGGCGACGAACAGCACCGTGGTGACCGTGTCCGCCGCCGCGAGCACCGGCTCCGGCAGCACGCCGAGCGACCGCACGGCCACGGCCGCCAGGAACCCCGCCACGAACAGCGGGACGGGGGCCGGCCGCCGCGCGCCGGCGTCCCCGTCGCGCGGCCCGGCCGCCCGGGCGTCCCGCCGGCCGAGCACCGTGCCGACGCCCGCCACCAGCGGCGCCAGCAGCACCACGCGCGCGAGCTTCGCCACGGTCGCGGTGGCCAGCGCCGTCGTCGACACCGCGCCCGCCGCGGCGACCACCTGGGCGACCTCCTGGACGCTCGCGCCGATCCACAGCCCGGCCTGGGCGTCGTCGAGCCCCAGCAGCCGCGCCAGCGGCGGCAGCGCGACGATCGCGAGCGTGCCGTAGGCGGTGACGAGCGCGAGCGCGGCGGCGACGGCGTCGCGCAGCGCCCGGTCCCGCTCCGCCCGCTCGTGCGGCGTCTCCCTGGGCCGGCCCCGCTCCAGCACGCCCGTCATCGCGGACACCGCCGCGGCGCCGCAGACGGCGAAGCCCGTGGCCACGAGCAGCGACTCGTCGCGGGTGGTGCCCAGGCGCCGGCCGAGCAGCAGGGTGCCCGCGAACGTCACCGCCAGCGTGCCCGCCATGACCACCAGCCCGCGCCAGCCCAGCGCGAGCACGTCGGGCACGGACAGGCGCAGGCCCAGCAGCACGATGCCGATCCGCAGCACCCGCCTGGCGACGACGGCGGTGCCGGGGGCGAAGGCTGCCCAGCGTCGCCCGGCCGCGAGGGAGCGCCGGCCCGCGGCGCCCGCGGCGGTCCCGACGGCGGCGCCGAGGACGAGGGCCAGGACGAGCGGGGAGACGGCGGGCGTCAGCGGGGCGAGGGCGAGCAGCGCCACCGTGGCGGCGGCGCACAGGAGCAGTCCGGGCAGGCGGGTCACGGTGCCCACCCTCTCGCGGAGCGGGCCACCGGTGGGCGTGTCGCACGCCACGCTGCGCTCACCTGCGCGGTTTTGGAGGCAGGGCCGATCGTCGGGTAATGTTCTCTGCCGTTGGCCCCTTCGGGACGGCGCCCCGGCGGCGTCGGATTTGTCCCGAAAGGTCCACCACCATGGGGTATGGTGTAATTGGCAGCACGAGTGATTCTGGTTCACTTAGTCTAGGTTCGAGTCCTGGTACCCCAGCGCAGAGCACCGGCCGGCATCGGCTAGAGTTCTCACGGCAGGTCCGGCGACGGACCGACGTCAAGCCCCTATCGTCTAGTGGCCTAGGACGCCGCCCTCTCACGGCGGTAACGCGGGTTCAAATCCCGCTGGGGGTACGCAGCTGCCGCACCGGCAACGGTGCGGCGACGCACCGGCTCTTCGGAGCCACAGTTCTAGCCCCTATCGTCTAGCGGCCTAGGACGCCGCCCTCTCACGGCGGTAACGCGGGTTCAAATCCCGCTGGGGGTACAGCAGAAGGCCCGGTCCACCAGGACCGGGCCTTCGTCGTTCCCGGGGTGCCGTCGACGACGGCGGAGGCGTGGCGCAGGGAGGCGCCGCGCGGCGAGGTCAGTCGAAGAGGCCGGCGACGAGGTCCACGATGCGCTCGAACGCGGTCGTGACGACGTCCCAGATCGCCTCGACGACGTCGGCCGACCGGTCCGGGCTCGTCACGACGGCGTAGATCAGGAAGATCACCACGAGCCAGACGACGACGGTCCTGGTCCTGCGCATCGGGTCCTCTCGGTGTCGGGCCGGGCCGGTGTGCCGGCCGGTCGGGCGGGGTCTGCGGTCGGGCGCGCCGCGGCGCGCCCGACCTGCACTGTAGTGACCGGTGGGACGGGGGTCGGGGTCATTCCCCGGCGCGGCGCAGCACCTCGGTGAGCCGGTTGGCGGCCGCGACGACGGCGGCGGAGTGCAGGCGGCCGGGCTGGCGCGTGAGGCGCTCGACCGGGCCGGAGACCGACACCGCGGCGACGACCTTGCCCGAGGGCCCGCGCACCGGGGCGGACACGCTGGCGACGCCGAGCTCGCGCTCGGACACCGACTGCGCCCACCCGCGGCGCCGGACGCCGGACAGGATCGTGGCGGTGAACACGGCCTCGCGCAGGCCGCGGTGCAGGCGGTCCGGCTCCTCCCACGCCAGCAGCACCTGGGCGGCGGAGCCGGCATGCATGGTGAGGGTGGCGCCCACCGGGATCGAGTCGCGCAGGCCGACGGGCCGCTCGGCGGCCGCGACGCAGACGCGGTGGTCGCCCTGGCGGCGGTAGAGCTGCGCGCTCTCGCCGGTGTGGTCGCGCAGCGCGATGAGCACCGGGTTGGCCGCCGCGAGCAGGCGGTCCTCGCCCGCCGCGGTGGCGAGCTCGTTGAGGCGCGGTCCGAGGATGAACCGGCCCTGCATGTCGCGCGCGACCAGCCGGTGGTGCTCGAGGGCCACGGCGAGGCGGTGCGCGGTCGGTCGCGCGAGACCCGTCGAGGCCACGAGCTGCGCCAGCGTGGCGGGCCCGGCCTCGAGCGCGCCCAGCACGGACGCGGCCTTGTCCAGCACGCCGACTCCGCTAGTATCGTCCATAAGTCGATATTGCCGTCTCAGGTGCTGAGATTGCAAGTCGGCGGCACAGAGCCCCGAGAAGGAGACGAGCACATGGCCGGCACGCTGGCGGAGAAGGTCTGGCAGGCGCACCTGGTGCGCCGTGGTTCCAACGGCGAGCCCGACCTCCTCTACATCGATCTCCACCTGCTGCACGAGGTCACGAGCCCGCAGGCCTTCGAGGGCCTGCGGCTGGCCGGGCGGCCGGTGCGCCGCCCCGACCTCACGATCGCGACCGAGGACCACAACACCCCGACGCTCGACATCGACCTGCCGATCGCCGACGTCACCAGCCGCACGCAGATCGACCAGCTGCGCAAGAACGCCAAGGAGTTCGGCATCCGCCTGCACTCCCTGGGCGACTCCGACCAGGGGATCGTCCACCAGGTGGGACCGCAGCTGGGCCTGACGATGCCCGGTCTCACCGTCGTCTGCGGCGACTCGCACACCTCGACGCACGGCGCCTTCGGCGCCCTGGCGTTCGGCATCGGCACCTCCGAGGTGGAGCACGTGCTGGCCACCCAGACGCTGCCGCTCGCGCCGTTCAAGACGATGGCCATCACCGTCAACGGCCAGTTGCCGCCCGGCACGACGAGCAAGGACATCATCCTGGCGATCATCGCCAAGATCGGCACCGGCGGCGGGCAGGGCTACGTGCTCGAGTACCGCGGCGAGGCCATCCGCTCCCTGTCGATGGAGGCGCGGATGACCATCTGCAACATGTCGATCGAGGCCGGCGCCCGCGCCGGCATGATCGCGCCGGACGAGACCACGTTCGAGTACCTCAAGGGCCGCCCGCACGCGCCGGAGGGCGCCGACTGGGACGCGGCCGTGGAGTACTGGAGGACGCTGCGCACCGACGACGACGCGACGTTCGACGCCGAGGTCGTGCTCGAGGCGGCCGACCTCGAGCCCTTCGTCACGTGGGGCACCAACCCCGGCCAGGGCCTGCCGCTGTCCGCGAGCGTGCCCGTGCCGGAGGAGATCGCCGACGAGAACGAGCGCGTCACGGCCGAGCGCGCCATCGAGTACATGGGCCTGACGCCGGGCACGCCGCTGCGCGACATCGCGGTGGACACCGTCTTCATCGGCTCGTGCACGAACGGCCGCATCGAGGACCTGCGCTCGGTGGCCAAGGTGCTGCAGGGCCGCACCAAGGCCGAGAACGTCCGCGTGCTGGTCGTGCCGTCGTCGGCCCGCGTGCGCCTGCAGGCCGAGGCCGAGGGGCTGGACGTCGTGTTCAAGGAGTTCGGCGCCGAGTGGCGCAACGCCGGGTGCTCGATGTGCCTCGGCATGAACCCCGACCAGCTCGCGCCGGGGGAGCGGTCGGCGTCGACGTCGAACCGCAACTTCGAGGGCCGGCAGGGCAAGGGCGGGCGCACCCACCTGGTCTCGCCGCTGGTCGCCGCGGCCACGGCCGTGCGCGGCACGCTGTCCTCCGTCGCCGACCTCGACCTGCCCGCCGACGTCGACCTCACCACGTTCGACGGCTCGCCGCTGTCGCCGCTGGCCGCCCCGTCGCTCGTCTGACCGCCCCCGCCCCAGGAGTCATCGCCATGGAGAAGTTCGTCAGCCACACGGGCGTCGGGGTGCCGCTGCGCCGCAGCAACGTCGACACCGACCAGATCATCCCCGCCGTCTACCTCAAGCGGATCACCCGCACCGGGTTCGAGGACGCGCTGTTCGCCGCCTGGCGCGGCGACCCGTCGTTCGTGCTCAACCAGGACGCCTACCGCAGCGGCTCGGTCCTCGTGGCCGGCCCCGACTTCGGCACCGGGTCCTCGCGCGAGCACGCCGTGTGGGCGCTCAAGGACTACGGCTTCAGGGTCGTGCTCGCCTCCCGGTTCGCGGACATCTTCCGCGGCAACTCGGGCAAGCAGGGCCTCGTGGCCGGCGTCGTGGCGCAGGAGGACATCGAGCTGCTCTGGAAGATCCTCGAGACCAAGCCGGGCACCGAGGTGACCGTCGACCTCGAGGCGCGCACCGTGCACGCCGACGACGTCACGGTGCCGTTCCAGATCGACGACTACACCCGCTGGCGCCTCATGGAGGGACTCGACGACATCGGCCTCACGCTGCAGCGCGAGGACGAGATCGCGGCCTTCGAGACGCAGCGCGAGGCGTGGCGCCCCCGGACGCTGCCCGCCAAGCACCTGCCGTCCGTGCCCGTCGAGCCGGCCCGGCCGGTGGGGCGCACGGCCTGAGACGTCCCCACCCTGCGAGTGTCGGGACCCAGGGCCCGGCTGCCGATCGGCAGCCGGGCCCTTCCGCGTCCGCGGGCGGGGCTCCTTGGCCGCGCAGCCGGCCGCCACACCGGCCGGTCGCGGCGTCGTCGCGGCGCGCGCGGACCTCAGAGCCGCGGCGGCCCCTGGCGCACCTTCTCCAGCAGCGCCTCGGGCGTCGTCGTGGTCGGGTCCCACCACGACTCGAGCCACCACGTCGCGCCCGCGTCGGCCAGCTCGCGGGCCTGCTCGGCGGCGACCTGCGGGTCGGCATCGAGGCGGCCCTGGTAGGCGACCTCGAACGGCCCGGCGTCCGGCCCGCGCCGCTCGGCGATCCAGTCGGTGAGCTCGCGGATGGCGCGGGCGTCCGCCTCGGCGTCCTCCGGCGACTCCCCGCGCACCTGCGGCACGATGCCGTCCCAGCGCAGCGCGCGCTCCAGGCTCTTGAGCGGCGGGCGCTCGGCGTCCCACACCCCCACGGGCCACACGGGCACGCGGCCGCGCACCGGCGGCTCGGGGAACCGGAACGCGCCGGTCTTGACCAGCTCGCCGTCGTAGTCGAACTTCTCGCCGGCCCAGGACCGCTCCAGCCAGCCCAGCACCTCGTCGAGCAGCTGCGCGCGCTCGCGCAGGGTGACCGGCTGACCGGGCACCGACGTGAACGCCTGGTCCGTCGGCACGCCCACGCCGACCGGCAGCACGAGGCGCCCGCCGGACAGGTGGTCGACGGTCAGCACCTGCTGGGCCAGCTCCCACGGGCGGCGCCGGGGAAGGGCGAAGACCAGGGCGCCCAGCGTGATCCGCTCGGTCACCGCCGCCACCGCGGCCAGCAACGAGAACGGGTCCCACGTCGGGTGGGCGTCGAAGCCCTCCTCGTCGAGGCTCACGCCGTCCCAGCTGAAGAAGCCGTCCCAGCCGTGCTCCTCCGCCTCGCGCGCCAGCCGCACCTGCTGCTCCGGCGAGCCGTAGCTCCCCACGAATCCGAACCGCATCGTCCGTCCCTTCGTCGTCGTCAGGCACGCACCAGGCTACGAGCCGCCGCCGACACGACGCCGACACGCTGCGAGGCGCCGGCGGCGGGTGATGTCGCGGCCCGCGACGTGCTGTGAGACTGGCGCCCATGGAGACCCTCGTCGTCGTCCTGCTCGCCCTCGCCGCCGTCGGCGCCGGCCTCGCGGCGGGCGTGTTCTTCGCGTTCTCGGGCTTCGTGCTGCAGGGGCTCGAGCTGCTGCCGGCGCCCGCGGCCGCCCGGGCGATGCGGTCGATCAACGTCACCGCGACGCGCCCGCCGCTCATGGTCGTGCTGTTCGGGACGGCGCTGCTGGGCGTCGTCGTCGCGGTCGTGGCCGTCGTCGACGGCTCGGGCGGCGCCGGGTGGGCGGTCGCGGGCGCCGCGGTCTACCTCGTGACGGTCGTCGGCGTCACCGCCGCGGCGAACGTGCCGCGGAACACCGCCCTGGCCGCCACGCCCGCGCAGGACGAGGCGCTCGCGCGGGCGTGGTGGGCCTACCGACCCGGGTGGGCGGCGTGGAACCACGTCCGCACGGCCGGCGGCGCCGTCGCCGCGGCGCTGTTCGTCGTCGCGCTCGTCACGGCGGGGGGCGCGGCGTGACCCGGTACGTCGGCCTGCTGCGCGGCATCGCGCCGTCGAACCCGGCCATGCGCAACGCCAACCTGCGGCGCGTCGCCGAGGGCGTCGGGCTGCGGGACGTGCGCACCGTGATCTCGAGCGGCAACCTCGTGTTCGACAGCGACGCGGCCGCCGAGGAGGTCGAGGCGCGGCTCGAGGCGGCGTGGCCGGAGCAGCTGGGCTTCGCCAGCACGTCGATCGTGCGCAGCCGCGCGGAGGTCGACCGCCTCGTCGCGGCGGACCCGTTCGCCGGCCTGGAGCACGGTCCGACGTCGTACCTGCTGGTCACGTTCGTCCAGGACCGGGCGCGGTGGGCCGCGCCGCCGGTGCCGGCGCCCGACGGCGTCGCCTACCGCGTCGTCGGCGCCGCGCACGGCGCCGTCTTCAGCGTCACCGACACCACGGTGCGGTCGGCCGACGTGATGACGTGGCTGGAGAAGGCCTACGGCACCGGGGTGTCGTCGCGCACCTGGCGCACCGTGCTGCGGCTGCGCGACGCGCTCGCACAGGACCGGTAGGAGCCAGTAACGCACCTCACGCCACGGCGGCCTTGCGTTGAGAATAGGCTGGGCGCCATGGCTTCCCACTATGACGTCGTGCTCCTCGGAGCCGGCCCCGGCGGCTACGTCGCCGCCATCCGTGCCGCCCAGCTCGGCAAGTCCGTGGCCATCATCGAGCAGAAGTACTGGGGTGGTGTCTGCCTCAACGTCGGCTGCATCCCCTCCAAGGCGCTGCTGCGCAACGCGGAGATGGCGCACATCTTCACCCACCAGGCCGACCAGTTCGGCATGTCGGGCGACGTGACGTTCGACTTCGGCAAGGCGTGGGACCGCTCGCGCGAGGTCGCCGACGGCCGCACCAAGGGCGTCCACTTCCTCATGAAGAAGAACAAGGTCACCGAGTACGACGGCCGGGGTGTCTTCAAGGACGCCAAGACCATCGAGGTGACCCTGAACTCCGGCGGGACCGAGACGGTCACGTTCGACAACGTCATCATCGCGACGGGCTCGAAGGTGCGCCTGCTGCCGGGCGTCGAGCTCAGCGAGAACGTCGTGACGTACGAGAAGCAGATCATGACGCGCGAGCTGCCGAAGTCGGTCGCCATCGTGGGCGCCGGCGCCATCGGCATGGAGTTCGGCTACGTCATGAAGAACTACGGCGTGGACGTCACGATCATCGAGTTCCTCGACCGTGCGCTGCCGAACGAGGACGCGGACGTCTCCAAGGAGATCGCCAAGCAGTACAAGAAGCTCGGCATCAAGGTCCTCACCTCCACCGCTGTCCAGACCGTCAAGGACGACGGCACCTCGGTGACCGTCTCCTACAAGGGTGTCAAGGACGACAAGCCGGGCGAGCTCGTCGTCGACAAGGTGCTCATGGCGGTCGGCTTCGCGCCGAACGTCGAGGACTACGGCCTCGAGAACACCGGCGTGCAGCTCACCGAGCGCGGCGCGATCGAGATCGACGACCACATGCGCACCAACGTGCCGGGCGTCTACGCCATCGGCGACGTGACCGCCAAGCTCATGCTGGCCCACGTGGCCGAGGCGCAGGGCGTCGTGGCCGCCGAGACCATCGCCGGCGCCGAGACCATGACGCTGGGCGACTACCGGATGATGCCGCGCGCCACGTTCTGCCTCCCGCAGGTCGCCTCGTTCGGCCTCACCGAGCAGCAGGCGAAGGACGAGGGCTACGACGTCAAGGTCGCCTCGTTCCCGTTCATGGCCAACGGCAAGGCGCACGGCCTGGGCGAGCCGGTCGGCTTCGTCAAGGTCGTCGCGGACGCCAAGTACAACGAGCTGCTCGGCGCCCACATGATCGGCCCGGACGTCTCGGAGCTGCTGCCCGAGCTGACCCTGGCCGCCAAGTGGGATCTCACGGCCGACGAGGTCGCCCGCAACGTGCACACGCACCCGACGCTGTCGGAGGCCCTCCAGGAGGCCATCCACGGCATCGCGGGGCACATGATCAACTTCTAGTTGATGGCGTTTGCCGGCACTCGCCGGCAGCCTGGTCAGAGGCCCGGATCTGCGGAAAACCGCAGGTCCGGGCCTCTTTGTGTCTCGGGGTGTCGCGGACACCTAGGGACAGGAGGGGCCCGGAGAACCCATCCGCTATGGCACGCGGGTGGCACGACGGGCACGACCAGGAGGCAGAGACATGGCTGAGGACAAGGCGGCGCGGCAGCGTCGCGAGGCGTGGGGGAGCCTGCGGCGGCTTCCCTCGAAGCGGTGGCAGGCCCGCTACACCGGACCCGACGGCATCGCGTACTCGGCGCGGACCCCGGAGGACAAGGCGCTGACGTTCCTCACCAAGGGTGACGCGCGGGCGTGGCTCAACCGGGTGCACGAGACGATCGGCCGGGGGGAGTGGGAGCCGCCGGACGCGATCGCCCGCCGGTGTCAGGAGGAGGCCAAGGTCGCGGCGCTGCGCGACGTCACGTTCCGGGAGTACGTCGAGCGCTGGCTCGAACGCATCGAGTCCGAGCCGGGCAAGGGAGGGCGTATGCGCAAGCCCGGCACCGTGCTCATGTACCGCGGCCGGGTCGTCAACTACCTGCTCGAGCCGCTCGGCGACACCAGGGTCCGCGACATCGACACCGAGGTGGTCCGCGCGCTCACCAAGCGCCTCGTCGCCCTGCCGTCACGGATTCGTCCGAACGCGAAGCAGAACGGCATCGCCGGCGACGCGGTCGACGTGCTGAAGATGATTTTGCGGGCCGCCGTGCGCGACGGCGTGCTCGCCGCGATGCCGGATGTGGCGACGCCGGCCAGGAAGTCGGTCCGCCATGACCAGGACCACACGCCCGAGGACGACGTCGCCACCCCGACCCAGGTCGAGGAGCTGTACGCGGCGGTCCCGCAGCCGTGGAGCGTCGCCGTCCTCTTCGCCGCGTGGTGCCAGCTGCGGCGCGGCGAGGTGCTCGGCCTGCAGAGACGGGACATCGTCTGGAACGTCGATCGCACGGCCGCGACGCTCTACGTGCGGCGCCAGAAGAACGGCTCCACCGGCGACCTCACCGACCCGAAGTCCGCGCAGGGCGTCCGGTCGATGGCCGTCCCGCCGCTCATGATCGACCGGCTGCGCGAGCACCTCGACGAGCGGGTCGCCGAGGCGCGAACCGCACCGGTCGTGCCCAAGGTCGCGAGGGGGCTCGAGCACATGCCCGTGTCCACCTGGAACCTCGTCTGGGTGGAACGCCGGGTGCTCGTCGCCGGGCTGCCGGAGGGCTACCGGTTCCACGACCTGCGGCACACCGGCCTGACGCGGTTCGCCCAGGAGGGAGCCACGCTCGCCGAGCTCATGCGACGCGGCGGGCACGCCGACATCCATGTGGTGCTGCGCTACCAGAAGGCGACGATGGCGCGGGACGTCGAGCTCGCCGCGCGGATGAGCGCGACGGTCGTCGACGAGATCCGGCGGGCTCGGTGAAACGCCGCATGTGCGCGTGGGGATCTGCGTAGGTAGCCCAAGCCGCGGGCCGCGTGGCTCCCTCGCAAACCGGGCGCCTGTGGTCCCGCCCTGTGGGGCGGGACCACAGGCGCCCGTCGCCGACCGCCGTGCGGGGCGTGGCCGTACGGCACACGCTCGGTTCATGGGTGATGAGGAGAAGTTCCACAAGGGCGACGAGGTCACGTGGTCCAGCCACGGGCAGACAGTGCACGGCGAGGTGGTCGAGGAGATCACTAAGGACACCGCGGCGGCGGGCCGGACGGTGCGGGCGTCGAAGGACGATCCGCAGTACCGCGTGCGCAGCGACAAGAGCGGCAAGGACGCGGTGCACAAGCCGTCCGCGCTGGAGGACGACAAGTGAGCGACGAGTTCGACGAGGCCGTGAACATGACGGCGAGCGAGCTGGAGCGGTGGTTGGAGACCGACGAGTCAAAGTCGGTGGGCCAGTCCGACGACGGCGGCGAGTCGGTCGGCCACGAGTCCGGCCGGCGGATCGTGGAGCTGCTGCGCAAGAAGAAGGGCGACCTGACCGACGACGACGAAGCGCACATGCGCAAGGTGGTCGGGTATGTGCACCGGCACCTCGCCCAGCGTCCGGACGGGGACGTCAAGGACACGAGGTGGCGCTACTCCCTGATGAACTGGGGACACGACCCGCTCAAGGACTGAACCGCGGGCGTGGCTAGGTTGTGGGACACGCGACTTGCGGCTGCAGCAGCCGCGTAGCTACGCGTGGGAGTCTGCGTAGCCTCTAGTTTTGCGGCTGCGTAGGCCGTTCGACCCCCGCGAGCGGGAGGAGCGAGACGATGACCTCTTAGCGCGTCTCGGCGGACGGTGCCCTTGGCTCAACGAGGGCGTTGAGATTGGCGATGAGTTGGCTCATCGGTTCAGGACCGATGACGGTGCTAAGTCGCTCGCCGAACCACTGGAGCCAGATCGCGTCGATCTGCTCGACGTCGATCCTCCCGTCCCGAAGCAGGCGCAGCGCGATGGGCGCTGCCTCCAGGTCGTACTCGTCGACCGGCGCGCCATCGGGTTTACCCGGCTCGAGCTCGTAGGGATCGAGGTCGTTGAGCAGTGCGACGACATCCTTGACGGTCCGTCTCCACAACCGAGTGCCCTGCCGCATGGCGTCATGATCCATTAGGTGCTCGACCTGAAGCAGCCACGGGACGCCGGGGACCCGCAACTGTTCCAGGGCGTCGCGCTTGAGTACTCCGTGGGGACCTAGTCAGGCGGCGGCGTGCCGGGCAAGTTCGGGGGCGTGTACGGCTCGCCGCTCTGGTCGTGAAGCCAAGCGTCCAGACGCTCCCAGGCGTACGCGTACGCCTTCAGGATCGCCGCGCGCTCGTTGTCGTCGGCGCCCCGCGCCTCGGCCTCCTGCACCGCCAGGAAGGCGCCCTGCGCGCTTGCGGCGTGAAGCCGGGGGTGAGATCGCGGAAGGTGCTGCGAAGTGTCGTCACGCGTCGAAGCCCTCCCGGGCGTCAAAGGCGGCCGTCGTGAGGACGTCCAGCGCGAGGAGGCGTGACGGAGCCGCGCCGACTTCGGCGAGGCGGGCCATGGCCGTCTCCGTGGCGCTCCACGCGTTAGGGGCGTCGAGAGTGAGGGTGTAGGAACGAGCGCGATGGGCGTCCTCGAAGATTGCGACGTGGAGGTCCTTGAGAGCTTCGACGTCGTCGTCCAGGTCGCTGGCGTGAGCGCCGGCCTCGAAGTCGGCCGTCACGTTGAAGAGGGTCACGGGCCGGACAGTACGCCGAGCTGGTGACGCTGGCTGGGATGCTCTGGATCCGTGGCGTGGGCTGTTGCCCAGCCCCGATAGGTCGGGTGCTCAGGTTCTCGACCTGCCGTTGGGCGAAGCGGTCTTTGCACTGGCGCTGCGCGTGCGTGCCGAGGTCCCTTCGTGTCAACCCGACGGCGGTACCGTGAGCGCCGTGGTCGTGACATTCGATTCGCTAGGGGACGCCCAGACACTTGTGCCGGCCAGGGCTGGGTACAGCGTGGCGGCCGCCGCGGTGATGGCAACGCTCGAGGCCACCTTTGGAGTTGATGTTGCCGAGTCACTGCGTCCGCTGAATGAACCGTTGGCGACAGTCCCGCCGCGTGTGGCGATGAAGGCCGTGATTGGTGGGGTTGAGTGCACGCTTTACGCCGACCCTCGAGCCATCAACGTGCTCACGCCCGGCATCAACGCTGACAGCCACCTTCGGGCATGCGCCTTGCATGGTGGAGCCGTAGTCGCGTCGCCGTCGCCGCGCCGCGGCGGGAACCCCTCGTTCGCCGGGATCCGCTACGCGCTTGGCGGCCCAGAAGCGCAGGAAATCGCTGACGCCGAAGTCATGGCCGATGAAGCTGCTGGACGACGTCCTCGCCGTAGCCTTCTCATGTCGGCAACCGACCGCCGAGCCATCGAAGAGCGCGCCGTTCGTGTCGCCACGGACTACTTCGAGTCGCTCGGCTTTCAGGTCGCTGATGTGGGTGCATTTAAGTCTTACGACCTTGATTGCCGACGTGACGAAGAGCATCTGTACGTCGAAGTCAAGGGAACCACGAGTGGCGGGGACGCCATAATCCTGACCAAGAACGAGGTCGAACTGCACCGCGCTGCGTACCCGAATAACGCCCTCGCGATCGTGCGGCGGATCGATCTGGAGCGGTCTGGCGGTCGGGTAGTCGCGTCCGGTGGCGAACTGGTGGTGACGACACCATGGCATCTCGACGAGGCCGCGCTGGCACCGCTGAGCTATAGGTACGCGACCGAAGGTGGCATCTGACCGCGGTGCCACCCCGATCTATCGGCACAGCGGCCGAGCCGCCGACGTGGACGCCTGGGTCTGCCGACCGTGTAGCTGGCATTGACGTCTTTAAGGCGGCCGACGGGCTCTCCGCGACAGCCAACGAGTGACGACAGCCACCCGCTCTGAGCGTAGCGAGAGAG
>NZ_JAXUAK010000027.1:0-30940 GCF_046535855.1 Puerhibacterium sp. TATVAM-FAB25
CCCCCCCCGCCCCCCCCGCACCAGACGTCATACGAGAGAGGATCAGTGGTGTCGGGTGTTCTGTCGTGTGCTCTTCCGACCCCGGCGGCGGCCGCGGCGCGGCGGCCGACGTCCTGGAGCGCGGCGAGCGCGGCGGCGACGTCGTCCGCCCCGGGTCCCGCCGTGCGGGCGGCGGACCGCCGGGCGCGGATCGCGGCGACCGTGCGGCGCGTGCGCGCCGCGGACTCCTCGAGCCGCGCCACGGTGAGCCGGCCCGACACGACGGCGGTGGCGAGCGCGTCGGCGGCCTCGGCGAACAACGCCTCGTCGTCGCGCCCGGCCGTGGTGCCGAGGCACAGCAGGTCGGCACCCGCCTCGACGGCGCGCACGGCGACCTCGCCGATCCGGTCGCCGTCGGACACGGCGCGCATGTCGAGCGCGTCGGTGATCACGGGCCCGGCGAAGCCGAGCGACCGCAGCAGGGCGGTCGCCGCCGGCTCGAGCGAGGCCGGCGCCGGGCCAACCGCGGGCACCACCAGGTGCCCGGTCATCACGGCGTCCGTCTCCCCCGCGGCGGCGGCGAACGGCACCAGCTCGCGCTCGCGCAGCACCGCCGGCGGCACGTCGACCACCGGCAGCGCGAGGTGGGAGTCCACGGCGGTGTCGCCGTGGCCCGGGAAGTGCTTGGCGCACGCGCCGACGCCGCCGCGCTGCAGCCCGCGGACGAACGCCCGCGCGTGCCGGGCGACGAGCCCGGGCTCCGGCCCGAACGAGCGCACGCCGATCACGGGGTTGCGCGGGTCGGACGCGACGTCGAGCACCGGCGCGAGGTCGAGGTCGACGCCGACGGCGGCGAGCAGCCGGCCCAGCGTCTCGCCCGTCTCGGCGGTGAGGTCCTCGTCGTCGACGACGCCGAGGGCAGTCGCGCCGGGCAGGGACGACCCGTCGGCCGCCTCGAGGCGCGAGACGTCGCCGCCCTCCTCGTCGACGGTGACCAGCAGGTCGGGCGCGGCGGCGTGCAGCGCGCCGGTGAGCGCGGCCGTCGTCGCCAGGTCCGGGGTGTTCTGGGCGAACAGCACCACGCCCGCCAGCCCGTCGCGCGCGGCGGTCAGCAGCCAGGCCGGCGCGGTCGTGCCGGTGAAGCCGGGCAGCAGCACGCCGAGCACGGCGCGCCGCACCACGGCGTCCGCCGCCGCCACGACCGCCCCGGGGCGGGGGGCGCTCATCCCTTGACCGCCCCCGAGGTGAGGCCGGAGGCCAGGCGCCGCTGCACCGCGATGAAGAAGATCATCACGGGGACGGTGATGATCGTGGAGCCGGCCATGATCGAGCCCCAGTCGTTGGCGTTGAGGCCGAAGAACGAGCGCAGGCCGATGGCGACCGTGTACTTCTGCGACTCGGCGCCGAGCATCGTCATCGCGAAGACGAACTCGTTCCAGGCGGTGATGAAGCTGAAGATGCTCGTGGCCACGAGGCCGGGCGCCACCAGCGGGAAGAGGATCGAGCGGAACATGCGGCCCCAGGAGGCGCCGTCGAGGTAGGCGGCCTCCTCCAGCTCGACCGGCACGGCCGCGACGAACCCGCGCAGCATCCAGATGCCGAAGGGCAGCGCGAGCGCGGTGTAGACCACGACCAGGCCGGTGAGGGTGCCGAGCAGCTGCAGGTCGCGCACCTGCACGAACAGCGGGATGACGAGGGCCTCGAGCGGCACCATCTGCACGACCAGCACCATGAGCAGCACCGACGTGCGGCCCCTGAACCGGAACCGGGCCACGCCGACGGACGCGAGCAGCGCCAGGAGCGAGGAGATCAGCACCGTGGCCAGCGCGACCATGAGCGAGTTCTTCAGGAAGGTGCCGAACCCGCCGTCGGTGAGCACGTACCGGAAGTTCTCCAGCGTGGGGCTGGTGGGCCACGGCAGGTCGGACTGCCCGGCCCGCCCGTCGAGCGCGCTGGCGACCATCCAGTAGAACGGGAACAGCGTGAAGATCAGCAGCAGCGTCACGAGGACGCCGCGCACGGCCTTGCCCGCCACCGTCGGGCGGCGGCTGGTCAGGGCGCTCACAGCTCCTCCTCCTTGAGGATCGTCCGCGCGTACACCGCGGTGATGACCAGCAGCAGCACGGTGAGCAGGACGGCGATGGCCGAGCCGAACCCGTAGCGGTTCTGGCCGAACGACTCGACGTACGACCACACGCCGAGGTTGAGCACCTCGCGGTTCGTGCCGCCGCCGCCGGGCATGAGGTACACCTGCGCGAACACCTTGAAGTCCCAGATGGTCGACAGGATGATCACGACGGCGAAGACCTGCCGCAGCTGCGGCACGATCACCTGGAGGAAGCGGCGCCACGGGCCGGCGCCGTCCATCTCGGCCGCCTCGAGCAGCTCGCGCGGCACGCCGAGCAGGCCGGCCAGCACGGTGATCGCCACGAACGGGAAGCCGTGGTGGACGACGTTGAGCAGGACGATCGCGTAGAACGACCAGCGGTCGGTGAACCAGTTCACCGGGGCGTCCTGCAGCCCGAGGGCCTGCAGCGTGCTGTTCACGATGCCGTTGTCGGCGTCGAAGATCCACACCAGCACGTAGGTGCCGGTCACCGCGGGCATGGCCCAGGCCGCCATGATGGCGCTGGAGACCACCCCGCGCCAGAACGTGCCGAGGGAGGCGAGCAGCACGGCCACGGCGGTGCCGAGCACCACGGTGCCGACCACCGCGGCGACGGCGAACCCGACGGTGTTGGGCAGCACGACCTGCCACAGCTGGGCCGAGCCGAAGATCTCGGCGTAGTTCGCCACGCCGTTCCAGTTCGCCTCGCCCGAGACGATCTGCCTCAGGCCGTAGTCCTGGAACGAGAAGATCCCCACGCGCACGATCGGCCACAGCAGCAGCACGGCCAGGACCACCAGCGCGGGGGCCATGAGCGCCCACGGCCGGACGGTGCGGGTGAGGGTGCGCCCCAGGCGGACGCGGTTCGAGGGCCGCCGCCCGGCGGGGGCGGGCGCGGTGGCGCCCACCCCCACCGGGGACGTGGAGACCGACGTCGTCACGAGTCGCCGTTCAGCAGGCTCGTCATCTCCTCGGCCGCGGCCTTCGTGGCGGTCGCGACGTCGGACTGGCCCGACAGGATCGACTGCATCATGGTGCCGGTCGTCTTCTTGGCCTGGACCGCGCCGAAGTTCGGCGAGGCCGGCACGGACGCGCCGCCCTCGACGAACTGCTGGACGAACGGCGCCACCAGCGGGTCGTCGCTGGCCATGGTCTCCTCGAGCAGCGACGTCTGGCCCGGGAAGTAGCCGGCCTCCTCGCCCCACTTCTGCGCGAACTCGCCCGTGGTCATCATCTTGATGAACGCGAACGCCAGCGCCTTGTCCTCGGCGGTGCTGAACATCGACAGGTGGGAGCCGCCGAGCACCGACGGGGCGATGCCGCCGTCCTTGCCCGGGATGGGCACCGCGGCGAACTTGCCCTCCATGTCGGGGTTGGCCTCGACGACGGCGTTCGGCGTCCAGGAGCCCATGACCGCCATGCCGACGTCGCCCTGCGCGAAGGCGTCGAGGACGTCGGTCTCCTTCCACGTGGTCGCGCCCGTGGAGCTGAGCCCCTCGGCCGCCAGCCCGGTCCAGAAGGAGATGCCCTCCTGCGACTCCGCGCTGTCCAGCTCGGAGGTCCAGGTGTCGCCCTCCTGCGTGGCGACCTCGCCGCCGGCGCCCCAGACCCACGGGTAGACCGTGAACTCGGCGTCGCCGGGCACGGCCACGGCGATCTTGTCCGGGTACTTCGCCTTGAGCGCCTCGGCCGCGGCCTTGAGCTCGTCCCAGGTGGTGGGCGGCTCGATGCCGGCGCCCTCGAAGAGCTCGGTGTTGTAGACGAGCGAGCGCACGCCGGCGTACCAGGGCATGCCGTAGAGCGAGTCGTCGTAGGTGCCGGCGTCGACGAGACCCTGCACGAGGTCGCCCTCGAGGTCGTTCGCCGCGACGTACTCGTCGAGCGGCTCCAGCGCGCCGGCGTCCGCGAACTCCGGCGTCCAGGTGGTGCCCGTCTCCGCGACGTCGGGCGTGGTGCCGCCGGCGATCGAGGTGACGAAGCGGTCGTGCGCGTCCGCCCACTGGAGGAACTCGACGTTGAGGGTGGCCCCGGTCTCCTCCTCGAAGGCGGCGCCCACCTCGTCGAAGAACGCCTCGCTGGAGGGGTTGGTGCCCTGCATGATCCAGACGTCGAGGGTCTTGCCCTCGCCGTCGACCGGCCCCGTGGCCGCGGCGTCCGAGTCGCCGCCGCTGCTGCAGGCCGTGAGGCCGAGCGCGACGAGCGCCGCCGCACCGGCCGCCGTGGCGGTGCGGAACCTTCCGAGCTGTCCCCGCATCACTGTCCCTCCTGGCGGCCCCGTGGCCGCTGCTCTCGTGCTGAGGCTGCGACGGCGTCGCTGCCGTCCACCGACCGGCGACGGTGCCGGGCGGCGGTGGTGCTCCGTGCTCTTGAAAGGATCTTCCAGGAGCCCGTGTTGTGATGGAGATTAGTGCCCAAAGGCGTGCGACGGAAGCCCGGGCGCCCACTCGTTGCCAGATGGTGACCCGCCGGTAACACGGCGCGCCGGGTGCACGCCGCCGCAGGGCCGGCCGCCGCTCGTCTCTTCGGCGGTTCGTGCGCTGATCGGCGATCCGGATCGCCGATCAGCCCACGAATCACCGAACAGACCGCGCCGGGGAGGTGCCCCGGCTCAGGCTCAGGGCACGCGGCCGATCCAGTCCGGGCTGGCGAACTTGGTGCGCACCAGCTCCTCCGCCCGCTCGAGCTCCTCGGGCCGCAGCTCGGAGTCCACCGTGCGGTAGCGGCCGCGGAAGTACTTCTCGAACGCGTCGATGATCGCGTCGCGCGACAGCCCGGTCTGCGAGCGCAGCGGGTCCACGCGCTTGTCCGCGCTGCGGGTGCCCTTGTCCGACAGCTTCTCGCGGCCGATGCGCAGCACCTCGAGCATCTTGGCGCTGTCGATGTCGTACGCCATCGTCATGTGGTGCAGGACGGCCCCGCCGGCGAGCCGCTTCTGGGCCGAGCCGGCGAGCTTGCCCGCCGGGGAGGCGATGTCGTTCATCCCGGAGAAGAAGGCCTCGACGCCTACGGACTCCAACGCCCCGAGCACCCACTGGTCGAGGAACGCGTAGGACTGCTCGAAGGACAGGCCGTCGACGAGCGAGGCGGGCACGACGAGCGAGAAGGTCACGCAGTTGCCGGCCTCCATGAACATCGCGCCGCCACCGGAGATGCGGCGCACCACGGTGACGTCGTGCTTGCGCACGCCGTCGGGGTCCACCTCGTTGGCCAGCGACTGGAACGAGCCGATGAACACGGCGCGCTCGTCCCAGTCCCAGAACCGCAGCGTCGGGCCGCGGCGGCCCGCGGCGAGCTCCTCGGTGAGCACCTGGTCGAGCGCCGCGAGCGTCGCGGGCGGCAGCGGGCCCGGGCGCAGCACCTCGAACTCGTGGTCGTCCCACGTCGTCGCGTGCCCCAGCGCCCGGCGCACCGCCATGGCCACGGCCCAGGCGTCGAAGCCGACGAGCGCCGCGGGGCCGGGGATGACGCCGTGCCGCTCGGCGGCGCGCAGCGCGTCGTCGACGGCGGAGGCGATCTCGCCGGTCGGGGTGCTCGCGTCCAGCCCGTCGAGCGCCGCGTCGATGACGTCGAGGGCCTCGTCGGGCTCGAGGAAGAAGTCGCCGGACAGGCTGGCGCTCACCAGGCGGCCGTCGTCCACCTCGACGTCGACCGCGACGAGCTTGCCCCCGGGAACCTTGTACTCACCGCGCACGGGCACCAACCTACGCCGGACCGGCGCGGACCACTGCCCTGCGGCCCGGCCGCGGGCTACGCTCCCCCCGAGGGTGCGCCGCGGCACGCCGCGCCGTGGTCGGCCCGCGGGCGCCGTCCCGGACCGGGCCCGCGGTCGACGCGGGGAAATTCTGTTCCAGGATTGCGCCATTCCACGAAAGTCAGTGCCACACTGGTCCCGTGAACGTACCGGACTGGGTCGTCGCCGTCGACGTCGGCGGGACCGGCGCCCGCCTCGTCGCCCGCCCGGCGGGCGGGGGGACCACCGACGGCACCGGCGCCGCCCCCGTCGGCGCCCCCGTCGGCGCCCCCAACGCCACCCTTGCCCGTCCCGCCGAGCTGCGCCTGTCCGGCCGGGCCGTGCGCATCCAGCCCGGCGGGTCCGACGCCGCGGAGGTCGTCGCCGACCTCGCCCGCGAGGCGGCCCGCGCCCTGGCCGCCGCCCACCCGGGCGCCGCCGTCGCCGCCGCCGCGGTCGGCGCCACGGGGCTCGCCACGCTCGTCCCGGCCCCCGTCGCGCTGCACGACGCCCTCGCCGCCGTCTGGCCCGCGGCGCGCACCGCCGTCGCCGCGGACGCGCTCACCGCCCACCTCGGCGCGCTCGGCGGCCGCCCGGGCGCCGTCGTCGCCGCCGGCACCGGCGCCATCGCGCTGGGCACCGACCTGCACCGCACCTGGCGCCGCGTCGACGGCTGGGGGCACCTGCTCGGCGACCTCGGGTCCGGCTCCTGGGTGGGCGCCCACGGCCTGCGCGCCGCCGTCGCGGCGCACGACGGCCTGCCCGGCGCCTCGCCCACGCTGCTGCACGCGGCCCTCGAGCGGTTCGGGCCCGTGCCGACCTGGCCCGCCCAGCTCTACCCGCGGCCCGACCGCGCGCAGGTGCTGGCCTCCTTCGTGCCCGCCGTCGCCGATGCCGCCCGCGCGGGCGACGCCGTCGCCGTGCGCCTCCTGGCCGAGGCCGGCGAGCGGCTCGCCGAGTCGCTCGCGGCGGCCCTGGTCCCCGGCGTGCCGCCGCTCGCCGCGGCGACCGGCGGCCTGCTGGCGGCCGACGGCGTCGCCGCCGCGCTCGCCGCCCGCCTGCGCGCACTGCGCCCGGACGTCACGCTCGCGCCCGCGGCGGGCACCCCGCTCGACGGCGCGCTGCGCCTGGCGGGGTCGCTCGCCACCGGCTCCGCGCCGTCGCCGCACGAGCCCTGGCTGACCGTCCGCCTGCCCGGCGACGCCGCGGGTGCGCCCCCGACCCCCTCCCCCGCCCTGACCTCGAAGGAAGTGCCCGATGGCCGCTGACGTGCTCGTCCGGCTCCGCCAGGAGCTGCCCACCCTGCGCCCGGCCGAGGCGCGCATCGCCGAGTCCGTGCTCGACGACCCCGCCGGCGTCGTCGCCTCGACCATCACCGAGCTCGCCGCGCGCGCCGGCACGTCGCAGGCCACCGTGGTGCGGTTCTGCCGGGCCGTGGGCTACGCGGGCTACCCGGAGTTCCGCATCGACCTGGCCCAGGCCACCAGCCGCCGCGCGGTGGAGCTGGAGCGCTCCGGGATCGCCGAGGGCGAGATCAACGAGACCGACACGGCCACCGACGTCGTCTCCAAGATCGCGTTCCACGAGGCCCGCACCATCGAGGAGACCGCGCGCCTGCTCGACCTCGACGCCCTCGAGCGCGCCGCCGAGGCCGTCGCCCAGGCGTCCCAGGTGGGCGTCTACGGCGTCGGGTCCAGCGGGCTGACGTGCCAGGACCTGGCCCAGAAGCTGTCGCGCATCGGCCTGGTGTGCGCCGCGCCGGTCGACCCGCACCTGCAGCTCACCTCGGCCGCGCTGCTCGACGCGGCCTCGGTGGCGGTCGGCGTCTCCCACACCGGCACCACCGTGGAGCCGCACCAGGCGCTCAGCCTCGCGCGCGACCGCGGCGCGCTCACCGTGGCGGTCACCAACTTCCCGTCCTCGCCCCTCGCGGCGGTCGCCGACGTCGTGCTCACCACGACGGCGCGCGAGACCCGCTTCCGGTCCGGGGCGATGTCGAGCCGCATCGCTCAGCTCGCCGTCGTCGACTTCCTCTTCGTGCGCGTCGCCCAGCGGCGCTACGACCAGACCGCGGCTGCGCTCAAGGCCACCTACGACGCGGTGCAGCAGCGCCGCCTGGACCAGCGCCGATGACGACGACGACGCCGATGACGACGACGCCCGCGCCCGCCCTCGCCGTGCGCACCGACCTGCTCACGCGGGTCACGCACGCCCACGACGCCTCGCACGTGCTGCTGCGCCCGGCGGCGGTGGCGCGGGCGCACGGCGTCGAGGGCGTCGTCGCCGCCCTGGCCCGGGCGCGCGCCGACGGCCTGCCGGTCACGTTCCGCTCCGGCGGCACGAGCCTGTCGGGGCAGGCGGCGGGCTCCGGCCTGCTGGTGGACACCCGCACCGGGTTCACCCGCGTCGAGGTGCTCGACGGCGGCGCCCGCGTGCGCTGCGAGCCGGGCGTCACGCTCGCGTCCGTCAACGCCCGGCTCGCGCCGTACGGCCGGCGGCTGGGCCCCGACCCGTCGAGCGAGATCGCCTGCACCGTGGGCGGCGTCGTCGCGAACAACTCCTCCGGCATGGCGTGCGGCACCGTCGACACCGCCTACCGCACGGTCGAGGGCATGACGCTCGTGCTGGCGAGCGGCACCGTGCTGGACACCGGCGCCACCGACGCCGACGCGCGGCTCCGCGCGCTCGAGCCCGCGCTGTGGGCCGGGCTGGCGGCCCTGCGCGACCGGGTGCGGGGCTCCGCGAGCGCCCGCGCGGAGATCGCCCGGCAGTACGCGATGAAGAACACCATGGGCTACGCGGTCAACGCCTTCGTCGACTTCGACGCCCCGGCGAAGATCCTCGAGCACCTCGTGGTCGGCTCGGAGGGCACGCTCGCCTTCGTCGCCGACGTGACGCTGCGGACCGTGCCGGCGCTGCCCGCCGCGGCCACCGCGCTGCTGGTCATGGGCTCGCTCGAGGCCGCGACCGACGCGCTGCCCGCCCTGGCCGCCTCCGGCGCCCGCGCCGTCGAGCTGCTCGACGCCGCGTCGCTGCGCGTCGCGGCCGACGACCCGCAGGCCGACCCCGCGCTGCGCGTGCTCGGCGCGCGCGGCCTGACGCGCGAGACCGCGCTGCTCGTCGAGTACCAGGCGCCCGACGCCGACGCGCTCGCCGACGCCGCCGCGGCCGGCGCGCGGGCGATCACCGGGCTGGCCGGCCTCGCCGACCCCGCCGCCCCGGCCGCGCTGACCACCGACGCGGCCACGCGCGGGCGGCTGTGGCGCGCCCGCAAGGGCCTGTACACCGCCGTCGCCGCCGCCCGCCCGGCCGGCTCCACCGCGCTGCTCGAGGACGTCGTCGTGCCCGTGCCCGCGCTCACCGCCGCGGTGCGCGGCCTGCAGGGCCTCTTCGACGCCCACGGCTACGCCGACGCCGTGGTCTTCGGGCACGCCAAGGACGGCAACCTGCACTTCATGGTGACCCCCGACCTCGGCGACGACGCCGCGGTGGCCACGCTCGGGGCGTTCACCGAGGACCTGGCCGACCTGGTGCTCGGCCACGGCGGCTCCCTCAAGGCAGAGCACGGCACCGGTCGGGTCATGGCCCCGTTCGTGCGCCGGCAGTTCGGCGACGAGCTCTACGACGTCATGCGGGAGGTCAAGGCGCTCGCCGACCCCGCCGGGCTGCTCAACCCCGGCGTGGTGATCAGCGACGACCCGCGCGCCCACCTGCGCGACCTCAAGCGCCCGGCGCCCGTCGGTCCCGGGCTGGACCCCGAGCTCGACCGGTGCGTCGAGTGCGGCTACTGCGAGCCCGCGTGCCCCTCGCGCACCCTGACCACCACCCCGCGCCAGCGCATCGTGCTGGCGCGCGAGATCGCCGTCGCGACCCCGGCGGAGCGCGCCGAGCTGGAGCGCGGCTGGGACTACGCCGCCGTCGACACGTGCGCCGCCGACTCGCTGTGCGTACGCGCCTGCCCGGTGCACATCGACACCGGCAAGGCGATGAAGACCGCTCGCGCGCGGCGCCACGGGCCGCTGGTCCAGCGGGCCGGGGCGCAGGCGGCCGGGCACTGGGCCGGCGCGGTCACCGGGCTGCGCGGCGCGCTCGCCGTCGCCGACCGGGTCCCGGCGCCGGTGCTCGGCGCGGCGTCCCGGCTCGGCCGGGCGGTCCTCGGCGCCGAGGCCGTCCCCGCCGTGGGCGACGACCTGCCCGGCCCCGGGCCGCGGCGCCCCGCGCCGGACCCGCTGCCGCCGGGGCGCGCGCCCGAGGCGGTGTTCTTCTCCTCGTGCACCGGCTCGCTGTTCGCGGCCCAGGCCACGGACCGGGATGGAGACGGGGATGGAGACGGGGCCGGGTGCGCGTGCGGCGCCGGCGGCTGCGGCTCCGGCACCGGGTCCGCCGGCTGCGGCGGCGGGGCGCACGACGACGCGGGCGCCGGCCCGGCGTTCCTCGCGCTGGCCGCGCGGGCCGACGTGGTGCTCGCCGCGCCCGAAGGCCTCGCGGGCCTGTGCTGCACGACGCCGTGGGCATCCAAGGGCCTGACCGCCGGAGCGGTCGCGATGGCCCGGCGGGCGGTGGACGCGCTGTGGGCGGCGACCGACGGCGGGCGGCTGCCGGTGGTCTGCGACGCCTCGAGCTGCACGCACGGGCTCGACGGCCTCGACCGGCTCCTGCGCGGCTCCACCGACCCCGCGGACGCCGAGCGCGCCGCGCGGGCGGCGGAGCTGCGGGTGGTCGACGCGGTGGCGTTCACCCGCGAGCGCCTGCTGCCCGCCCTCGCGGAGCGGGGCCTCGACCCGGCGAGCACGGGTCGCCGGCTGCGGTCCGTCGTCGTGCACCCCACCTGCTCGACGCAGCACCTCGGCGGCGTCGCGGACCTGCGGGCCGTGGCCGCCGCCGTGGCGGACGACGTCGTCGTGCCGGTGGACGCCGGCTGCTGCGGGTTCGCCGGCGACCGGGGCCTGCTCCACCCGGAGCTCACGCGCGCCGCGACGCGGGCCGAGGCGCACGAGGTGCGCGCGCACGAGGCGGCGCACGGCGCCGCCGACGCCTACGTCTCCAGCAACCGCACGTGCGAGCTGGGCCTGACCCGCGCGACCGGCCGGCCCTACCGGCACGTGCTCGAGGTGCTGGCGGAGCTCACCCGGCCCTGAGCGCCGGACCCTCGCCGGCCCCGACGAGGGCCCGCCGAGGGCCCGCCGAGGGGTTCAGCCGCGCGGGTCCACCCCGGCGTGCAGCAGCCCGTACACGTGCGCGTCGAGGATGGCCTCCCAGGCCGCCTCGATGACGTTCGGGCCCACGCCCACCGTGGACCACGTGCGCTCGCCGTCCGTGGTGACCACGAGCACGCGGGTGGTGGCGTCGGTGCCCTGCTCGCTGTCGAGGATGCGGACCTTGAAGTCGGTGAGCTCGAAGCGGCCGATCTCGGGGTAGACCCGGGCCAGGGCGCCGCGCAGCGCGTGGTCGAGCGCGTCGACCGGGCCGTTGCCCTCCCCCGTGCTCACCAGCCGCTCGCCGCCGGCGTGCACCTTGACGGTGGCCTCGGCCAGGGCCTCGGCGGCGCGCCCGTGCGCCGTGCCGGGCACCGTCTCGGGCACCGTCTCGACGATCGTGCGCCACGACTCCACGGCGAAGTACTCGGGGCTGGCGCCCAGCTCCTGGCGCAGCAGCAGCTCGAACGAGGCGTCGGCGGCGTCGTAGGTGTAGCCGTCCGCCTCGGCGTCCTTGACGCGCTGGGTCACGCGGGCGAGCAGCTCGGCCTGCCCGGCGAGGTCGAAGCCGAGCTCGCGGCCCTTGAGCTCCACCGACGCGCGCCCGGCCATGTCGGAGACGAGCATGCGCATGTCGTTGCCCACGGCGGTGGGGTCGACGTGCTGGTAGAGGTCCGGGTCGACCTTGATGGCCGAGGCGTGCAGGCCGCCCTTGTGCGCGAACGCGCTCGCGCCGACGTACGGCTGGCGGGCGAACGGCGCGATGTTGGTGATCTCGGCGATCGCGTGGGCGATGCGGGTGGCCTCCTGCAGACCCTGGTCGGCCAGCAGCGAGCGCCCCGTCTTGAGCTCGAGGTTCGCCACGACGGTGACGAGGTCGGCGTTGCCGGTGCGCTCGCCGTAGCCGTTCACCGTGCCCTGCACGTGCACGGCCCCGGCGTCGACGGCGGCCAGGGAGTTCGCCACGGCGCAGCCGGTGTCGTTGTGCGCGTGCATGCCCAGGCGCGGCCCCGGGCCGATCGCCTCGCGCAGCGCCGTGACGACGGCGGTGACGCGGTCGGGCAGCATCCCGCCGTTGGTGTCGCAGAGCGTCACGGTCTCGGCGCCCGCCGCGAAGGCCGCCTCGACGCACGCGCGCGCGTACGCGGGGTCGTAGCGGAAGCCGTCGTAGAAGTGCTCGGCGTCGAGCACCACCCGGCGCCCCTCGGCCACCAGCAGCGCGACGGTGTCGGTGATCATCGCGAGGTTCTCCTCGCACGTGGTGCGCAGCGCCCGCTCCACGTGCCGCACGTCCGACTTGGCCACCAGCGTGACGACGGGCGCCCCGGAGTCCAGCAGGGCGCGCACCTGCGGGTCGTCGGCCGCGACGGCGCCCGGGCGGCGGGTGGACCCGAACGCCGCGAGCACGGCGTTCTTCAGCGTCAGCTCCGTGCGCGCCCGCCGGAAGAACTCGGTGTCCTTGGGGATGGCCCCCGGCCAGCCGCCCTCGATGTACCCCACCCCGAGCTCGTCGAGCAGCGGGGCGATGGCGAGCTTGTCCGCGACGGTGAGGTTCATGCCCTCCTGCTGCGCGCCGTCGCGCAGCGTCGTGTCGTAGACGTCGAAGGTCGGGCTGTTCATGCGCGCTGTCTCTTCCCGGGCGATGTCGGCGTAACAAAAAAGACCCTCCGGGTACGGAGAGTCGGCGCGTCCGGCGGGGTGCTGCCGGACGCGCTAGCGAATGACGCGGCGCGGGTGTCGCAAGGTCACGGGGCCATGCTGCCACACCGTCCGCGCCCCGGACAGCGCCGTTCCACGGTGCGAGCACGGGTCCGGCGTGGTGACCTGGGAGCCACCTGAACAGGAGGTGTGCCATGAGCGAGCCGAACCGCCCGTACGACGCCGCGCCGGGCAGCCCGCCGCCGGCGGTCCCCCCGCGCGAGCCCGCCGTCCCGCCCGCGACCGGCCCGGCCCCGGCGGCCGGGCGGCCCGCCACGTCCGGCACCGAGGACCCCCGCCTGGGCCTCGAGGTCGGCCGCTACTGGGGCGGCGCGGTCGCGACCGTGCTCGTGACCGCGCTCATCGGCGTCGTGGCGGCGTTCCTCGTCGTCGAGGTCGCCGGCCAGGAGCTGCTCACACCCCCGCTCGGCGACTCCGACCTCGTCGCGTGGGCGGTGGCGGGGGCGCTCTTCGCCCTGGTCGCCGCCGTGCTGCTGCACCTGTTCGTCATGGTGACCCCGCGCCCGGCGTCGTTCTTCGGCTGGATCGTCGCCCTCGCGACGATCGTGCTGGCCGCCCTGCCGTTCGCCGGCGGCGCCGACCTGCTGACCGCCGTGCTGACGGCCGTCGTGTGGATCGTCCTCGGCCTGGCCACGTGGTCGCTGCTCACCGGCGTGCTGTCCCGCACCCTGGTGCGCCGCCCGGCGGTCTGACCTCCGTCCGGCCGGCGTCGTCGTGCGCGGCGCAGGCGCGGCGCGGTCAGGCCAGGCGGCGCAGCCAGCCGTGCCGGTCGGCGGCGCGGCCGTACTGGATGTCGGTGAGCTCGCCGCGGATCGCCATCGTCAGCTCGCCGGGGTCGCCGTCGCCGACCGTCGCGTCGAACGTCGGGCCGGCGAGGCGGCCCACCGGCGTGATGACCGCGGCCGTGCCGCAGGCGAAGACCTCGGCGATCGAGCCCTCCTGCAGGCCGGTCGCCACCTCGGCGATCGGGATGCGCCGCTCCACGACCTCGCGGCCGCGGTCGGCGGCGAGCTGCAGGATCGACGTGCGCGTCACGCCCTCGAGGATGGAGCCGCTGAGCTCGGGCGTGTGCACCGCGCCGTCGGCCATGACGAGGAACAGGTTCATCCCGCCCAGCTCCTCGAGGTAGGTGTTGGACCCGCCGTCGAGGAAGCAGACCTGGTCGAAGCCCTTGGCCGCGGCCTCCATCTGGGGCAGCAGGCTGGCGGCGTAGTTGCCGCCGGTCTTCGCGGCACCGGTCCCGCCGGGGCCGGCCCGGTGGTACTCGGTGTCGACCCAGATGGACACCGGCTTGACCCCGCCCGGGAAGTAGGCGCCGGACGGCGAGGCGATGACGAGGTACTCGGCCTCGTCCGCGGGCCGGACCCCGAGGAACGCCTCGGAGGCGAACATGAACGGGCGCAGGTACAGGCTGGAGTCGTCCGCCGTCGGCACCCAGTCGCGGTCCACGCGCACCAGGGCCGCGACCGACGCGACGAAGTCGTCGACCGACAGCGCCGGCAGCGCGAGCCGGTGCGCGGAGCGGGCGAAGCGCGCCGCGTTCTCCTCGGGCCGGAACGTCCACACGGACCCGTCGGCGTGCGGGTAGGCCTTGAGCCCCTCGAAGATCTCCTGCGCGTAGTGCAGCACGGCGGTGGCCGGGTCGAGCTGCAGCGGCGCGTACTTCTCGATGCGCCGGTGGACCCAGCCCTCGGTGCGGCGCCACGAGATCCGCGCCATGTGGTCGGTGAAGACCTGGCCGAACTTCGGCGCCGCCAGCTGCGCCGTGCGGTCGGCGTCTGAGGTTGGCGCGTCGGTGGTGTGGACGGCGAAGAGCTCGACGATGTCCTCGATCTGCGCGGGCAGGATCTGCTCGGGGGCGATCGCGTCGTTCGACGTGCTGGGCTCGGTGGTGCTCGTCATGGAGGGGCCTTTCACGAGTGGACCCCTGTAGTCTTCCACGCCCCGTGCGCCACGGTGGCGCCCCGGCGGGGGCCGACGGCGGCGGCGCGGACGTCCACAGCGGTCCGGGAGGGACGGGTGCTGGGACGACGGCCGGGGTCGGCCGAGGGCTCGTCGGTCGCGGCGGTGACGGGTGGTCAGCCGGCGACGCGGGCGGCGAGCTCGCGGCCGATCTCGGCCGTCGAGCGTACTCGCCCGTGCTGCGCGCGCTCGGCGAGGTCCGTCGCGACGGCGGTCTCGATGCGCCGGGCCGCGTCGGCGTGGCCGAGGTGGTCGAGCAGGAGCGCCACCGACAGCACGGTCGCCGTCGGGTCGGCCTTGCCCTGGCCGGCGATGTCCGGCGCGGAGCCGTGCACCGGCTCGAACATCGACGGGAAGGTGCGGTCGGGGTTGACGTTGCCCGACGCGGCCAGCCCGATGCCGCCGGTGATGGCCGCGGCCTGGTCGGTGAGGATGTCGCCGAAGAGGTTGTCGGTGACGATCACGTCGAACCGCGAGGGGTTCGTGGTGAGGAAGATCGTCGCGGCGTCCACGTGCAGGTAGTCCGTGGTGACGTCCGGGAACTCGGCGTTGACCGTCTCGACGGTGCGGCGCCACAGGTGGCCGGCGTGCACCAGCACGTTGTGCTTGTGCACGAGCGTGAGGTGCTTGCGCGGGCGTGCGGCGGCCTGGGCGAACGCGTAGCGCACCACGCGCTCGACGCCGAACGCGGTGTTCACCGACACCTCGGTGGCGATCTCCTGCGGCGTGCCGGTGCGCACGGACCCGCCGTTGCCCACGTACGGGCCCTCGGTGCCCTCGCGCACGACGACGAAGTCGACCTCGCCGGGGTCGGCGAGCGGGCTGCGCACGCCCGGGAAGAGGCGCGAGGGGCGCAGGTTGACGTAGTGGTCGAGCGCGAAGCGCAGCCTCAGCAGCAGCCCGCGCTCCAGCACACCCGAGGGCACGCCCGGGTCACCGACGGCCCCGAGCAGGATGGCGTCGTGGCGGCCGATGGCCTCGAGGTCGGCGTCCGTGAGCGTCTCGCCCGTCGCGTGCCAGCGGCGCGCGCCCAGGTCGTACTCCGTGGTGCCCACCTTGACGTCGGCGCCGGCCAACGCGGCCTCGAGGACGCCGAGCCCCTGCTCGACCACCTCGGGTCCGATGCCGTCGCCCGCGACGACGGCGAGGTCGATGCTCCGCGTCTCAGCCATGGCCCGAGCATAGCCACGGCGCGCCACGATGCGGGACAGCCGTCTCACGATGCGGCCGGCGGTGAGGCGGCCGGGGCGGCGTTCAGAGGCGCGGGTGCAGCACCTCGAACCGCTCCCACACCACGAGCATGTCCGGCGCGAACTCGTGCCCCAGCGGCGGCAGCGTGCGCCGCCAGTAGCGCTCATGGCCGGCGCGCCACTCCTCGAGGGAGCGGTCCCCCTCCCCCTCGAGGTACGCCTGCTCGGCGGTCACCTCGGCGAACGGCACGGTGACCACCTCGACGGTGCGCAGCAGCGCCCGCGGTGCCCGGGCGCCGTCGAGCACGATGCTCAGGGCACCGGGCGTCGGCAGCGGCTCGCCCGCCGCCTCGTACTCCCAGACCGCCGCCGCCGTCGCCGTCTTGCGCCCGATGAGCACCAGCTCCAGGAGCTCGTCGGCGAGCTCCGGCGAGTCGCCGAACGCCCACGCCTCCGGCGGCACGCTCGTGGCCCAGCCCGGCCCGGTGACCACCGCGGCGCGGCCCAGGCCCGCGCGGCCGCGCACCAGCTCCCAGTACTGCTGGATCCGTGCCGCCTGCGCGGCGTCGTCCACGGGCAGCTCCGAGGCGTCGGGCGCCCCGAGGCCGGGCGTGGGGTGCAGGTCGCGCGAGAGCGCGGCGTCGTCCGTCATGCGCCCATCCTGGCAGCACGGCGGCGGGGCGCACGGCGGGGCGCACGACGGGGCGCACGGCGACGGCCCGCCACCCGGAGGGGTGGCGGGCCGTCGTGCGGTGCGAGGGGTCAGCGCGCCGCGTTGCCCGCTGCACCGGCGGTCGGGCAGTCGCTCTGCGCTGACTCCGCCAGGGGCTCGTGCCTCGCCCCTACCTCCGTCAGCGCGCCGCGTTGCCCTCGACGTAGTCGGTGTCCTGCGGCTTGACCCACGCGAACAGCTTGCGCAGCTCGCGGCCGACCGGCTCGATCGGGTGGTTCTGGCCCTTGTCGCGCAGCTCCTTGAACTCCGGCGCGCCGGCGTCCTGGTCGCCGATGAAGCGCTCGGCGAAGGCCCCCGACTGGATGTCGGAGAGCACGGCCTTCATGTTCTCCTTCACGTGCGGGTCGATGACGCGCGGCCCGGAGACGTAGTCGCCGTACTCGGCCGTGTCGGAGACGGACCAGCGCTGCTTGGTGATGCCGCCCTCGTAGATGAGGTCGACGATGAGCTTCAGCTCGTGCAGGACCTCGAAGTAGGCGACCTCGGGCTGGTAGCCGGCCTCGGTCAGGGTCTCGAAGCCGTACTGGATGAGCTGCGAAACGCCGCCGCACAGCACGGCCTGCTCGCCGAAGAGGTCGGTCTCCGTCTCCTCGGTGAACGTCGTCTTGATGCCGGCGGCGCGCAGGCCGCCGATGGCCTTGGCGTAGGACAGCGCGAGGTCCCAGGCCTTGCCCGAGGCGTCGGTCTCGACGGCGACGATGACGGGCACGCCGCGGCCGTCCGCGTACTCGCGGCGCACCAGGTGGCCCGGGCCCTTGGGGGCGACCATGAGGACGTCGTGGCCCTCGGCCGGCTGGATGTAGCCGAAGCGGATGTTGAAGCCGTGGCCGAAGACCAGGGCGGCGCCGTCCTTGAGGTTCGGGGCGATCTCGTCGCGGTAGATGTGCCGCTGGACCTGGTCCGGCGCCAGGATGACGACGACGTCGGCGCCGCGCACGGCGTCGGCGACGGAGGCGACCGCGAGGCCGGCGTTCTCCGCCTTCTCGCGCGAGGCGCTGCCCTCGCGCAGGCCGACGGTGACGTCGACGCCCGAGTCGCGCAGGTTCAGCGAGTGCGCGTGCCCCTGGCTGCCGTAGCCGATGACGGCGACCTTGCGCTGCTGGATCAGGGACAGGTCGGCGTCGTCGTCGTAGAAGAGCTCAGCCACGGTGGTTCCTCGTTTCTTCGCGGTTCTGCTTGCAGGGTCAGGTCTGGGGGGCGCGCCGGGCCCGCCGGCGCGCCGGGTCGTGCGGGTCAGGCGGTCCGGACGCGCTCGAGCGCCCGGTCGGTGATCGACCGCGACCCGCGCCCGACGGCGAGGGTCCCGGACTTCACGATCTCGCGGACGCCGTACGGCTCGAGGGCCGCCACGAGCGCGTCGAGCTTGGCGTCGGTGCCGACCGCCTCGACCACGACGGTGTCGGGCACGACGTCGACGACGTGGGCGCGGAACAGGTTGACCACCTCGAGCACGCCCGAGCGGGTCTGGGCGTCGGCGCGCACCTTGACCAGCAGCAGCTGGCGGTGCACCGACTCCTCCGGCGTCAGCTCGACGATCTTGATGACGTGCACCAGCTTGTTGAGCTGCTTGGTCACCTGCTCCAGCGGCAGGTCCTCGACCACGTCGACCACGACGGTGATCCGGGAGATCTCCTCGTGCTCGGTGGGGCCGACGGCCAGCGAGTGGATGTTGAACGCCCGGCGGGCGAACAGCCCGGCGACCCGCGTGAGGACGCCCGGGCGGTTCTCCACGAGCACGGACAGGGTGTGGCGGCTCATCGGGTCACTCCTCGCGGTCCCACGCCGGCGAGATGCCGCGCGCGTACTGGATGTCGTCGTTGCTCACGCCGGCGGCGACCATGGGCCACACCATCGCGTCGCGGGAGACGGTGAAGTCGACCACCACGGGGCGGTCGTCGATCTCGTTCGCGCGCTTGATCGCGTCGTCGACGTCGGACTGGCGCTCCACCCGGATGCCGGCGCAGCCGTACGCGTCGGCGAGCTTGACGAAGTCGGGCACGCGCTGGGTGCCGTGGCCGGTGTGCAGGTCGGTGTTGGAGTACCGCTCCTCGTAGAAGAGGGTCTGCCACTGCCGGACCATGCCCAGCGAGCTGTTGTTGATCAGCGCCACCTTGATCGGGATGTCGTTGATGACGCAGGTGGCCAGCTCCTGGTTGGTCATCTGGAAGCAGCCGTCGCCGTCGATCGCCCACACGGTGGCGTCCGGCCGGCCGACCTTGGCGCCCATCGCGGCGGGCACGGCGTAGCCCATGGTGCCCAGGCCGCCGGAGTTGATCCACGTGCGCGGGTGCTCGTACCGGATGAACTGCGCGGCCCACATCTGGTGCTGGCCCACGCCGGAGACGTACACGGCGTCCGGCCCGGCGAGCTCGCCGAGGCGGCCGATCACGTGCTGCGGGGCCAGCAGGCCGTCCGCGGTCGGCGTGTAGCCGAGCGGGTAGGTCTCGCGCCAGCCGTCGATCTGGTGCCACCAGGCCGCCAGGTCGGGGCGCCCGACGGCGGCGTGCTCGGCCTCCACGGCGGGCACCAGGTCGCCGATCACCTCGCGCAGGTCGCCCACGATCGGCACGTCCACGGCGCGGTTCTTGCCGATCTCGGCCGGGTCGATGTCGGCGTGCACGATCGCGGCGTGCGGCGCGAAGCTCGACAGCTTGCCGGTCACGCGGTCGTCGAACCGCGCGCCGAGGGCGACGATGAGGTCGGCCTTCTGCAGCGCGGCGACGGCCGGCACGGTGCCGTGCATGCCCGGCATGCCCAGGTGCTGCGGGTGGCTGTCGGGCACGGCGCCGCGCGCCATCAGCGTGGTCACCACGGCGGCGCCCGTGACGTCGACCAGGCGGCGCAGCGCCTCCGAGGCGCCGGCGCGCACGACGCCGCCGCCCACGTACAGCACCGGCCGGCGCGCCGTGGCGAGCAGCCGCGCCGCCTCGCGCACCTGCTTGCCGTGCGGCTTGGTCACGGGGCGGTAGCCGGGCAGGCGCATCTCCTGCGGCCAGGAGAACGAGGTGCGCGACTGCATCGCGGACTTGGCGATGTCCACCAGCACCGGGCCGGGGCGGCCCGTCGACGCGACGTGGAACGCCTCGGCGATGGTGCGCGGGATCTCGTCCGGGTCCGTCACCAGGAAGCTGTGCTTGGTGATCGGCATGGTGATGCCGACGATGTCGGCCTCCTGGAACGCGTCCGTGCCGATCATCGAGGCGCCCACCTGGCCCGTGATGGCCACCATGGGGATGGAGTCCATGTTCGCGTCGGCCAGCGGCGTGACGAGGTTCGTGGCGCCCGGGCCGGACGTCGCCATGGTGACGCCCACCTTGCCGGTGGCGTGGGCGTAGCCCGACGCCGCGTGGCCGCCGCCCTGCTCGTGGCGCACCAGCACGTGGCGCACCTTCGTGGAGTCCATCAGCGGGTCGTACAGCGGCAGGATGGCGCCGCCGGGGATGCCGAACACGGTGTCGACCCCGACGGCCTCGAGCGAGCGCACGATCGACTCGGCGCCGGTCATCTCCCGCGGGGCGCCGGCCGGTGCCGCGGCCCCGGCTACGAGCCCGCGCGTCCGGACCTCGGCGGGTCGCGCGTCGGTGCGCGCGGCGACCTGTGCGGGGCTCGGGTGCGGCGTGGCCATGGTGTCTCCTGCCGTCGGTCGGGACTGCGGGTGGTGCGGACAAACGAAAACCCCTCGGTCCCGCGGACGGGACGGTCGAGGGGTGAGCGCGCTGACGGAGCCGGTACGTCGAGTACGGCGGCCTCAGCCGGCGCGCCCGGGAAGTACTACGAGGATCGTCTGCACGTGAGGAACGTTACGCCCGCGCGTCGTGGGTGTCACGCCGCGGACCACGGATTCCGCATCATGAGACGCCTGCCCGGGTTCCGGGACGGCGCCCGGACGCGTCGGTGCTGGTCACGGCAGCGTCCGAGGTGTCCGATGGCACCCCGGGCGCGCTCAGCCGCCGTCGGGCCGCTGCCACGTGCGCACGCGCGCCTCGTTGCCCTCCGGGTCGGCCAGCACCCACTCCCCCGGCGCGCGCCGCCCGGTGACGAGGTGCCCGCCCGCCGCGAGCGCCGCCGCCACGCGCGGCTCGGCCGCGTCGGCCGGCACGTGCACGTCGAGGCGCAGCCGGCCGCGCTCGGTCCGCGGGGCGTCCGCCGGGGCGAACCGCAGGCGAGGGCCGCGCCCGAGCGGGTCGGCGAGGGCGGGCACGGCGCCCCGCCCCCGCTCGGCGGCGTACCCGAGCAGCGCGGCCCAGAACGGCCGGACGGCGGCACCCTGCAGCGCGTCGACGCACACCTCCACGGCGGACGCCCCGGCCGGGTCCGCCGCGACGCCGAGCTCGCGCGCCGCGGCCGACACCTCCCGCGCGAGGGCGAGGTCGCGCCGCGACAGGCCGCCGACGTCGTGGGAGACGAGGCGGACCGTCACCGCGGCGTAGCGCAGGTCGACGTCGGGATGGTGGTCCGCGGCGTCGGCGAGCGCGGCGACGCGCGCCACGAGGCGGGCGCCGACGTCGAAGGTGCCGGTGCGGAAGACGGCGACCGCGGCGCCGGCCACGCACCGCCAGTCGCCCGCGCCGTCGGCGCGCTCGAGGTCCGCGGGGTCTATCCGGTCGTCCACCCGTCCAGCGTGCGCCGCCCGGCGCGCCCGCCGCCACCCGCCGCGCCGACGGCGGCGGCGGGTGGCGGCGGGTGGCGGCGGGCGGCGCCGCGGCCGCTACTGCAGCACCGCGCCGCGGGAGGCCGACTGGACGAGCTTGGTGTACTTCGCCAGCACGCCGCGGGTGTACCCGTGCGGCAGGGGCGCCCAGCCCTCCCGGCGGGCGGCCAGCTCGGCGTCGTCCACCAGCAGGTCGAGCGTCTTGGCGCGCACGTCGAGGCGGATCCGGTCGCCGTCGCGCACGAGCGCGACCGGGCCGGCGTCGACCGCCTCGGGCGCGACGTGGCCGACGCACAGCCCGGTGGTGCCGCCGGAGAACCGCCCGTCGGTCACGAGCAGCACGTCCTTGCCGAGGCCCGCGCCCTTGATGGCGCCGGTGATCGCGAGCATCTCGCGCATGCCGGGCCCGCCCTTGGGGCCCTCGTAGCGGATCACGACGACGTCGCCGGGCACGATGGTGCCGTCCTCGAGCGCGTCCAGGGCGGCGCGCTCGCGCTCGAAGACGCGGGCGGTGCCCTCGAAGACGTCCTCGGTGAAGCCGGCGGACTTCACCACGGCGCCGTCCGGGGCCAGCGTGCCGCGCAGGATCGTGATGCCGCCCGTGGCGTGGATGGGGTCGTCGACCGCGCGCAGGATCCGCCCGTCCGGGTCGGGCGGCGCGACGTCGGCGAGGTTCTCGGCCACGGTGCGCCCCGTGACGGTCAGGGCGTCGCCGTGCAGCAGGCCGGCCTCGAGCAGCGCCTTCATCACCACGGGGACGCCGCCCACGCGGTCGACGTCGTTCATCACGTACCGGCCGAACGGCTTGAGGTCGCCCAGGTGCGGCACCCGGTCGCCGACGCGGTCGAAGTCGTCGAGCGTGAGCTCGACCTCGGCCTCGTGCGCGATGGCCAGCAGGTGCAGCACGGCGTTGGTGGACCCGCCGAACGCCATGACGACGGCGATCGCGTTCTCGAACGCCTCGCGGGTGAGGATCTGCCGGGCGGTGATCCCCTGGCGCAGCAGGTTCACCACGGCCTCGCCGGAGCGGCGCGCCCACGCGTCGCGGCGCCGGTCGGCCGACGGCGGCGAGGCGGAGCCGGGCAGGGACATGCCGAGCGCCTCGGCCGCCGACGCCATCGTGTTGGCGGTGTACATGCCGCCGCAGGCGCCCTCGCCCGGGCAGATGGCACGCTCGATCCGGCCGACGTCGTCCTCGCTCATCAGGCCCCGGGCGCAGGCGCCGACGGCCTCGAACGCGTCGATGATCGTCACCTGCTTCTCGGTGCCGTCGGACAGCCGCACCCAGCCCGGCATGATCGAGCCGGCGTAGAGGAAGACGCTGGCCAGGTCGAGGCGCGCGGCGGCCATGAGCATGCCGGGCAGCGACTTGTCGCAGCCGGCCAGCAGCACGGAGGCGTCCAGCCGCTCGGCCTGCATCACCGTCTCCACCGAGTCGGCGATGACGTCGCGCGACACCAGGGAGAAGTGCATCCCCTCGTGGCCCATGGAGATGCCGTCGGACACCGAGATGGTGCCGAACTCCAGCGGGTAGCCGCCGGCGGCGTGCACGCCGTCCTTGACCGCCTGGGCCAGCCGGTCCAGGGACAGGTTGCACGGCGTGATCTCGTTCCACGAGCTCGCGACGCCCACCTGCGGCTTGGCGAAGTCGTCGTCGCCGAGCCCGACGGCGCGCAGCATGCCGCGCGCCGCCGTGGCCTCCAGGCCGTCGGTGACCTGCCGGGAACGTGGCTTGAGGTCCGGTGCGTCGCCCGTCACAGCCCGAGCGTAAGCCCGGGTGCCGGGTGACGGCCCGCCGACCGGTGGGCCGTCACCCGGGACCGTCGAGCAGGAGCGTCAGCGGCGGGTGATGAGGCTGACGTCGCGCACGGCACCGCGGTCGGCCGACGTCGCCATCGCGGCGTAGGCCTGCAGGGCGGGCGAGACGTAGCGGTCGCGGTCGACCGGCTGCCACGGGTTCTCGCGCGCCTCCATCTTGGCGCGGCGCTCGGCGAGCACCTCGTCGGGCACGTTGAGGCGGACGAGGCGCGTGTCGACGTCGATCTCGATCTCGTCGCCGTCCTCGACCAGGCCGATGAGCCCGCCGGCGGCGGCCTCGGGCGAGACGTGCCCGATGGAGATCCCGGACGACCCGCCCGAGAACCGGCCGTCGGTGATCAGCGCGCAGACCTTGCCCAGGCCGCGGCCCTTGATGAACGACGTCGGGTAGAGCATCTCCTGCATGCCCGGGCCGCCCGCGGGGCCCTCGTAGCGCACGACCACGACGTGACCGGGCTGGACCTGCTTGGTGAGGATCTTCTCGACGGCCTCGTCCTGCGACTCGCAGACGAGGGCCTTGCCGACGAAGTGGAAGACGTCGGGGTCGACGCCGGCAGTCTTGAAGACGGCGCCGTCCTCGGCGAGGTTGCCGCGCAGCACGGCCAGGCCGCCCTCGGCGGTGTAGGCGTGCTCGAGGTCGCGGATGCAGCCCTCCGCCGCGTCGGTGTCGAGCGACTCCCAGCGGTTCGACGTCGAGAAGGCCTTCGTGGTGCGCACGCCGCCGGGAGCGGCGTGGAACAGCTCGATCGCCCGGTCGGTGGCCTTGCCGCCGCGGACGTCCCAGTCGTCCAGCCACGCGCGCAGCGTCGGGGTGTGCACCGACGTGACGTCGTGGTCGAGCAGGCCCGCGCGGTCCAGCTCGCCGAGCAGCGCGGGGATGCCGCCGGCGCGGTGCACGTCCTCCATGTGGAAGCGCGGGTGGTTCGGCGCGACCTTGGACAGGCACGGCACGCGCCGGCTGATGTCCTCGATGTCGGCGAGCGTGAAGTCCACCCCGCCCTCCTGGGCGGCGGCCAGGATGTGCAGCACCGTGTTGGTGGAGCCGCCCATGGCGACGTCGAGGGCCATGGCGTTGGAGAACGCCGCCTTCGTGGCGATCGAGCGCGGGGCGGCCGAGTCGTCCTCGTCGTCGTAGTAGCGCTTGGCGAGCTCGACGATCGTGCGGCCGGCCTCGAGGAAGAGCTCCCGCCGGGCGGTGTGCGTGGCGAGCGTCGAGCCGTTGCCCGGCAGCGACAGGCCGAGCGCCTCGGTGAGGCAGTTCATCGAGTTGGCGGTGAACATGCCGGAGCACGACCCGCAGGTGGGGCAGGCGTTCTCCTCGACCTGCGCCAGCGCGGCGTCGGAGACGTCGTCGTCGGCCGAGTAGTTGATCGCGTTGACGAGGTTGAGGGGCGTCCGGGCGACGCCGTCGGCGATCACGGCCTTGCCGGCCTCCATGGGGCCGCCGGACACGAAGACCACCGGGATGTTCAGCCGCAGCGCCGCGTTGAGCATGCCCGGCGTGATCTTGTCGCAGTTCGAGATGCACACCAGCGCGTCGGCGGTGTGCGCGTTGACCATGTACTCGACCGAGTCGGCGATGAGGTCGCGGCTGGGCAGGGAGTACAGCATGCCCCCGTGGCCCATCGCGATGCCGTCGTCGACGGCGATCGTGTTGAACTCCTTGGCCACGCCGCCGGCCTCGCGCACGGCGGAGGCGACGAGGTCGCCCATGTCCTTGAGGTGGACGTGGCCGGGTACGAACTGCGTGTAGGAGTTGGCGATCGCGATGATCGGCTTGCCGAAGTCCTCGGCTCCCATGCCGGTGGCGCGCCAGAGGGCGCGGGCGCCGGCCATGTTGCGGCCGTGGGTGGAGGTCCTGGAGCGCAGCGGGCGGCTCATCCGGTCACTCCTTCGAGAGGCGACGGTGGCGGGGCGTCGTGCGACGCCCCGCCACCCTACGACCAGCACGTCCGGACGGCGGCATCCGTCCGCCCTTCGGTCAGTCCCGCGGTCGCCCGCTCGTTCGCCGGCCCGGTCGCCCGCCCGGTCGCCCGCTCAGTCGCCCGAGGTGTGCACGCCCTCCGCGGCGTCGGCCGAGCGCATCTTGCGCACGACCCACGGGCTGAGCGCGACGAGCAGCAGCGCGAAGGCGAGCGCCACGACGCCGATGCCGCCGAAGTAGGCGGTGGGCTGGATGCCCTCCGTGACCTGCACGAGCTGGGCCGTGATGGCCTGGCCCGCGGCCGGGGCGAGGAACCACAGGGCCATCGCCTGGCCGCGGAAGGCGCGCGGCGCCAGCAGCGTGGTGGCCGCCAGGCCCACCGGGGACAGGCACAGCTCGCCGACGGTCTGGATGAGGTAGACGAGGCCGAGCACCCACGCGGGGGTGCGCTCGCCGCCGGCCAGCGCCGAGGCGGCCGCGAGGAAGAGGAACGACACCGCCGCCAGGCCCAGGCCGAGGGCGAACTTGTACGGCGTCGGCGGGCGGTCGTTCGTGCGGATCCACAGCCAGGCGAACACCGGGGCCAGGAGGATGATCCCGGCCGGGTTGACCGACTGGAAGAACTCCGGGCTGATGCCCACCCCGAAGATGCTCAGCACCGTCTGGTCCCGGGCGTAGGTGGCCAGCGTCGTGGCCGCCTGCTCGAAGATCATGAAGAACAGCATCGCGGCGACGAACAGCGGGATGTACGCGAGCACGCGGCTGCGCTCGGGGTCGGTGACCTTCGGCGAGCGGTACATCGCGACGAAGTACGCCACGGGCGCGATGAACGCCAGGTAGCTCAGGGCGTCGATGACCGACGTCAGGCCGAACCCGCCGGAGAGGAGGGCGGCGAGGAGGTACACCACCACGACGACGGCCGCGACGATCGCGAGCATCCGCACGATCGCCGGCCGCTCCTCCGGGCGGATCGGGTTGGGGACCTGGTCGCCGGCGCCGGCCAGGAGCCGACGGCCGAGCACGAAGAACACCAGGGCGAAGGCCATGCCGATCGCGGCGACGAGGAAGCCGGCGTGGTAGCCGAACGCCTCGCGGACGATGCCCACGATGATCGGGCTGAAGAACGACCCGAGGTTGATGCCCATGTAGAAGATGGAGAAGGCCGACTGCCGGCGCGGGTCGTCGCGGGTGTACAGCTCCCCCACCATCGACGACACGTTCGGCTTGAGGAAGCCGGTGCCGAGCGCGACCAGGACGATGCCCAGCCAGCTGAACGCCGCCGACGGGACCGACAGGCTGACGTGCCCGGCGGCGATGATGATGCCGCCCCACAGCGTCGCCCGGCGGGAGCCGATGACGCGGTCGGCCATCCATCCGCCCACGACCGACAGCAGGTACACCGCCGTGCCGTAGATGGACACCACGGCCGTGCCGAGCGTCTCGTCGATCCCGAGGCCGCCGCCCGCGATCGTGTCCGTCAGGTAGAAGACGAGGATCGCCCGCATGCCGTAGTAGCTGAACCGCTCCCACAGCTCGGTGGTGAAGAGCGTCATCAGCCCGCGCGGGTGGCCGAAGAACCGCCGGTCCCCCGCCACGGCGGCGGCCGGCGACAGCGTCGCGGGCGACTGCTGGTCCGAGTTGCTCATTGTTCGATGGTCGCACCTTCGGACCGGCACCGACCAAGTTGCCGAGGTGTGCTATGGGCGGGCGGCCTGTGACGAAGAACGCCGCCCTGCACGCCCCGTTCAGGCTCCGCGAACCCCTCCGAGGCCCCCGGCGACCCCCGGGGGTCAGACGCCGGCGGCCGCCCGGAACTCGTCCTCCAGGATGCTCATGACGATCGTGTCGGCCCAGCCGTCGCCGTCGGGGCGCGCCTCGCGCAGCCGGCCCTCCTCCTGGAAGCCCAGCGACGCGTACAGCGCCCGCGCCCGCGGGTTGATGCTCAGCACGTCGAGCGCGACGCGGTGCAGGCGCGGGCCGGCGTGCGCCGTGCCGTCCGCGTCCTCGGCCCCGTCGAACGCGAACCGCAGCACCTCGAGGATCGCCTCGCGCCCGTAGCCGCGGCCGCGGTAGTCGGGCAGCATCTGCAGGCGCAGGTTCGCCGAGCGCGCGACGTCGTCGACCTCGTCGAGCACGATCTCGCCGATCATCTCGTCGCTCACGGGGCGCCCGTCGCGCACGGCGCCGGGCGTGATCGCCCAGTCGAACCGGCCGGGACGGTCGGCGACGCCGGCGGTCCACTCCTCCACCTCGGCGCGCGTGAGGGTCGCCGTGGTGCCCGTCAGGCGCATGCCCTCCGGGTCCTGCAGCGACTCCCACATCCGCGCGGCGTCGCTCGCGACGAGCGGCCGCAGGCGCACCATCTCGCCGTGCAGCACGGGGCCGCGCGTCACGGGCGGACCCCCGTGCGCGCGGTCCCGACCGTCATCCCTGGATCCTCTCGAGCACCAGCTCGCGCACGCGCTTGGCGTCCGCCTGGCCCCGGGTGGCCTTCATGACGGCGCCGATGATCGCGCCGACCGGGCCGAGGTTGCCGCCACGGACCTTCTCCACGACGTCGGGCTGCGCGGCCAGCGCGTCGTCGACGGCGGCGAGCAGGGCGCCGTCGTCGGAGACGACCTCGAGGCCGCGCGCGACGACGACCTGCTCGGGGTCGCCCTCGCCGGCCAGGACGCCCTCGAGCACCTGGCGGGCCAGCTTGTCGTTGATCCGCCCGGCGTCGACGAGCGACTGCAGCTGCGCGATCTGCGCCGGCGTGATGGCGACCTCCTCGAGGGACACCTCCGCCTGCTTGGCGTGCCGCGCCAGCTCACCCATCCACCACTTGCGGGCCGCGGCGGGCGAGGCGCCCGCGGCGACGGTCGCCTCGATGAGGTCCAGCGCACCGGCGTTGACGACGTCGCGCATCTCGGCGTCGGCGTAGCCCCACTCGCCCTGCAGGCGACGGCGGCGCGCCGCCGGCAGCTCGGGCAGCGCGGCGCGGATCTCCTCGACCCACTCGCGGCTCGGGGCCACGGGCACCAGGTCGGGCTCCGGGAAGTAGCGGTAGTCCTCGGCGTCGGACTTCACGCGGCCCGCCGACGTCGAGCCGGTGTCCTCGTGGAAGTGGCGCGTCTCCTGGACCACCGCGGCGCCGGCGTCGAGCACCGCGGCCTGGCGGCCGATCTCGTAGCGCACCGCCCGCTCCACCGAGCGGAACGAGTTGACGTTCTTCGTCTCGGTGCGGGTGCCCAGCGGCGCGTCCGGCGACGGGCGCAGCGACACGTTGACGTCGGCGCGCACGTTGCCGCGCTCCATGCGGGCCTCCGACACGCCCAGCGCGCGGAAGATGTCGCGCAGGGTCTGGACGTAGGCGCGGGCCACCTCGGGCGCGCGGTCGCCGACGCCCTCGATGGGCCGGGTCACGATCTCCACGAGCGGGATGCCGGCACGGTTGTAGTCGACCAGCGAGTACTCCGCGCCGTGGATGCGGCCGGTGGCGCCGCCGACGTGGGTGTTCTTGCCGGCGTCCTCCTCCATGTGCGCGCGCTCGATCTCGACGCGGAACACGGTGCCGTCATCGAGCTCGACGTCGACCCAGCCGTCGTGGGCGATGGGCTCGTCGTACTGGGAGGTCTGGAAGTTCTTCGGCACGTCCGGGTAGAAGTAGTTCTTCCGGGCGAACCGGCAGGTCTCGGCGATCTCGCAGTTGAGCGCGAGGCCGATGCGGATCGCGTACTCGACGGCGGTGCCGTTGACCACCGGCAGCGCGCCGGGCAGACCCAGCGAGACCGGCGTGACCTGGGTGTTGGGCTCGGCGCCGAACGACGCCTCGGCGCCGTCGAACATCTTGGTGCGCGTGCCGAGCTCGACGTGCACCTCGATGCCGAGCACCGGGTCGTAACGGCGGACGGCGTCGGCGTAGTCGACCAGGTCCGTGGTGAGCGTGGTCATCCTCGTTCTCTCCTCGTTCCTCAGCCGAGCTCCGGGGCCTGGGCCAGCAGCGGCCCGCCCCACTGCTTCTCCAGGGCGGCCTCGAGGGCCGCGCCGACGCGGTACAGGCGGTCGTCAGCCTTGGCCGGGGCGAGCACCTGGAAGCCGACCGGCAGCCCGTCGTCCGAGAGGCCGTTCGGCACCGAGATGCCCGGCACGCCGGCGAGGTTGGCCGGGATGGTGGCGACGTCGTTGAGGTACATCGCCAGCGGGTCGTCGAGCTTCTCCCCGAACCGGAAGGCCGTGGTGGGCGCCGTGGGCGAGACGAGCACGTCCGCCTGGGCGAACGACGCGGCGAAGTCGCGCTGGATCAGCGTGCGGACCTTCTGCGCGCTGCCGTAGTAGGCGTCGTAGTAGCCCGCCGACAGCGCGTAGGTGCCCAGGATGATGCGGCGCTTGACCTCGTCGCCGAAGCCGGCGCCGCGGGTGGCGGCCATGACGCGCTCGGCGGTGACCGGGCCCTCGGTGGGCTCGACGCGCAGGCCGAAGCGCATGCCGTCGAACTTGGCCAGGTTGCTGGAGGCCTCCGACGGCATGATCAGGTAGTAGGCGGCCAGGGCGTAGTCGAACGACGGGCACGAGACCTCGACGACCTCGGCGCCCATGCCGCGCAGCAGCTCGAGCGACTCGTCGAAGCGCGCCTGCACGCCGGCCTGGTAGCCCTCGCCGGTCAGCTCGCGCACGACGCCGACACGCACGCCGGACAGGTCCTGCCCGGCGCCCTGGCGGGCGGCCTCGACGAGCGCGGGCAGCGGCTCGGGGATGGACGTGGAGTCGTGCGGGTCGTGGCCGCCGATGACCTCGTGCAGCAGCGCCGCGTCGAGCACGGTGCGGGTCACGGGGCCGGCCTGGTCGAGGGAGGACGCCATGGCGATGAGGCCGTAGCGGGACACGCCCCCGTAGGTGGGCTTCACGCCGACGGTGCCGGTGACGGCGCCGGGCTGGCGGATCGAACCGCCGGTGTCGGTGCCGATGGCCAGCGGCGCCTCGAAGGCGGCCACGGCCGCGGCGGAGCCGCCGCCCGAGCCGCCGGGGATGCGGTCGAGGTCCCACGGGTTCTTGGTGTTGCCGAACGCCGAGTGCTCCGTCGAGGAACCCATGGCGAACTCGTCCATGTTGGTCTTGCCGAGGATCGGCAGGCCCGCGGCGCGGAGGCGCTCGACGAGCGTCGCGTCGTACGGCGGGACCCAGCCCTCGAGGATCTTCGACCCCGCGGTGGTGGGCATGCCCTTGGTGACCACCACGTCCTTCACGGCGATCGGCACGCCGGCGAGGGCGTGCAGCTCCTCCCCCGCGGCGCGGCGCGCGTCGACGTCGCGCGCCGTGGCCAGCGCGTCTGAGTCGCTGACGTGCAGGAAGGCGTGCACGTCGCCGTCGACGGCGGCGATGCGGTCGAGGTGGGCCTGCGTGGCCTCGACGCTCGAGACCTCGCCCGCGGCCAGGACGTCGGCGAGCTGGGCGGCGGACAGCCGCGTCAGGTCGGTCATCTCACTCCTCCCCGAGGATCTGCGGCACGAGGAAGCGGCCGTCCTCGGACGCCGGGGCCCCCGCCATGACGTCGTCGACCGGCAGGCCGGGCTCGGGCACGTCCTCGCGGAACACGTTGGTCATCGGCAGCGGGTGGCTCGTCGCCGGCACGTCGGGCGTCGCGACCTCGCTCACGCGCGCGATCGCGTCGACGATGACGTCGAGCTCGCCGGCCAGCCGGTCGACCTCGTCGGGCCGCAGGTCGATGCGTGCCAGTGCGGCGACGCGCGCGACCTCGTCACGGGAGATGGTGGACATGGCCCCAAGTCTAGTGGGCCGGGCGGGGGCGTCCGACGGCGCCGGCCGGTGATCTCGGGCGCTCCCGCAGGGACGACGAAGGCCCGCACGGTGGGTGCGGGCCTGGGGTGTGGTTGGGGGTGTGGGTGTGGGTGCGCCGAAGGCCCGCACCGTGTGGTGCGGGCCTTCGGGTAAT
>NZ_JAXUAK010000028.1:0-18038 GCF_046535855.1 Puerhibacterium sp. TATVAM-FAB25
CCCCCCCCCCCGCCCCCCCCCCCCCCCCCCCCCCCCCCCCCCCCCCCCCCCCCCCCCCCCCCCCCACCCCCCCCCCCCCCCCCCCCCCCCCCCCCCCCCCCCCCCCCCCCCCCCCCCCGCCCCCCCCCCCCGCGCCCCCCCCCGCCGCCCCCCGGCCCCCCCCCCCCCCCCCCCCCCCCCCCGCTTCTCCAGCCGTCGGCCGTTCTCGGTGGGGCGGTGCCTCAGGCCGGGGTCAGCCGCGGGCGCGGTCGTCGCGCCACTCGACCCACCGGCGCACCGTCGACAGGTCGTAGTCCGGCCCGCTCACCCCGACGGTGAGCAGCGTCGCGCCGGCGGCGACGAGCGTGTCGCCGGTCTCGGCGGGGTCGCCTGACACGCCCACGGAGCGCTCGACCAGCGTCGCGGTGTCGCGGCCGACGGCCTCGCCGTGGTCGTCGAGGATCGCCGACTTGCGCTTGAGCGTGTCGACGTCGCCGAACGAGTGCCAGATGTCGGCGTGCTCGGCCACGATCCGCAGGGTCTTGCGCTCGCCGCCGCCGCCGACCATCACCGGGATGTCGCGCTGCGGCGCCGGGTTGCCCGCCGCGAGCCGGGCCTTGATGCGGGGCAGCGCGGCGGCGAGGTCGGCGATCCGCGTGCCGGCCGTGCCGAAGTCGTACCCGAAGGCGTCGTAGTCCTTGGCGAACCAGCCCGCGCCGATGCCGAGGACCAGGCGGCCGCCGGAGATGTGGTCGACGGTGCGCGCCATGTCGGCCAGCAGGTCGGGGTTGCGGTAGCTGTTGCAGGTCACCAGGGCGCCGATCTCGACGCGCTCGGTCTGCTCGGCCCAGGCGCCGAGCATGGTCCAGCACTCGAAGTGCTTGCCGTCGGGGTCGCCCGACAGCGGGAAGAAGTGGTCCCAGTTGAAGATGACGTCGACGCCGAGGTCCTCCGCGCGCCGCACGGCGTCGCGGATCTGGACGTACTCGGCGTGCTGGGGCTGGATCTGGACGCCGATGCGGACGGCGCGCTCTGCGGTCATGGGCCTCAGCGTAGGGACGTCGTCCGCCAGGCGTGCAGCAGGTGGGCCATGAGGTGGAACGGCAGGGCCTGCCCGCCGGCCTGGTCGACCGTGCCGGCCAGGTGGAGGTCGAGCTCCGGGCAGTGGAAGAGCCACGTGCCGGTGGCGCCGGAGTGGCCCACGAGCGTGACGGGACGGCGTCCGGCGCCCGTCAGCCGCCCGACGCGGAACGTCATCGTGCCGAGGCCGTAGCGCACCACGGGGATGTTGCGCAGCCGGTTGGCGCGCTCGGTGAGCAGGGCCGTCGTGCCGGGGCGAGCGAACAGCTCGCCGGCGAGCAGCGCCCGCTGGAAGGCGAGCAGGTCGTCGGTGGTGCTGACCAGGTCGTTGCTGGAGCCGATCATCCCCGGCAGCTCGACGTGGCGCCGCCGCACGTGCAGCGGCGACGGCGCCGCGCCGGCCAGGCGTGCGGGCGGGTGCCCGGGGAGCCACGTGCTCGCCAGCCCCAGCGGGCCGGTGACCCGGTCCGCCAGAAGGTCGGCGAAGGACCGGCCGGTCGCGGACTCGAGGACGCGGATGAGCAGCTGGTACCCGGTGTCGGAGTAGCGGGCCTTCTGGCGGCGGGCGTCGAGGTCCTGCGGCGGGAAGTGCGCCCCCTGCTCCCGCGTGGTGCGCAGCACGTCCTCGAAGGTCCAGGCCGCATCACGCCCCGCGGCCAGGAGCGCGAACAGGCTGGGCCCCGACGGGCGCTTCTCGAACTGGTCCGGCAGACCGGACGTGTGGCTCGCGAGGTGGCGCACCGTGATCGCGGGAGTCCGGTCGACGCCCCCGAGGACGTGGAGCCCGCGGGTGGTCTCCGGCGGCAGGTAGCGGACGACCGGCGCGGCGAGGTCGAGCTCGCCGCGCTCGTGCGCCTGCAGCACCAGCGTGACGACGAACCGCTTGGTGACGCTCGCGACGAAGAACGGTGCGCCCGGCTGCCGCGGGCCGTCGTCGTCCGGTCCGACGGCCGCCGACCACCGCGCTCCCGCGCCGTCGACCAGCGCCACGTCGGCGTGGTGCAGGCGGCGCCGGGCGACGAAGCGCGCCAGCACCCGCGACAGCCGGGCGGCGACGGGGTCGGGGAAGGAGCCGGCGGCGGCGTCGGGGACGGGGCGGGCCACGGGGCCGGCCACGGGGCCGGGAACGGGCCTCGGGGCGCCGTCGTCGACGGGCCGGGGCGGGGCGGACGGACGCATCACGGGGCCTCCTCGGCCGGTGGTCCAGCGGGGGCGGGCGCCGGTGCGGCGCCTCGCAATATCTCTACTAGACATGTCTATGAGAGTCAATGGCGTAGGGTGGCTCCGATGGCCCACGTGATCCTCGGTCTGCTGCTGATCGCCCCGCAGAGCCTCTACGACCTCGTCCGGGCGTTCGAGGCCGGCGTCGCGCTCTTCTACAGCGCCAGCTCCGGCAGCATCAAGCGCGCCCTCGACGGCCTCCTCGAGCGCGGCCTCATCGAGGTCGCCAGCGTCGAGCCGGGCGGCCGGGGGCGGAAGGCGTACCGCGTCACCGAGGCGGGGCGCCGGGAGTTCCGCGCCTGGATGGGTGGCGACCCCGTCGGGCCCGACCTGGAGACCGCCGCCCTGTCCCGGCTCTACTTCCTCGGCCTGCTCGACCCCGCGGAGCGGGCCCCGGTGCTGCGGCGCGTCGTCGGTCGCATCGAGGCCGAGCTCGCCGGCCTCGTCGCCCTCGACGAGCGCCTCGGCGCCACCGACATCCCCGAGGAGTACCGCGACGTCGCCGAGCACCAGCTCGCCACGCTGCAGTACGGGATCGGCGCGCACCGCTTCGCCCTCGGCTGGTTCCGCGAGCGCCTCGCCGAGCAGGAGGGGGCGGCTCCCTGACGAGGCCGGCGCCGGCGCGCGGTCGTGACCTGGGGCAAGCATCCGGGGAGGACCCTGTCCGCAGCGCAGGAGAGCCATGACCGGCGCGTCGGTCGCGACGACGGCGCCCCGGCGGGGTCACGCCGTGCGCGTGGCGACCACGAAGACGCGCCGGAACTCCAGCGGCGTGCCGTACGGCTGCGCGGGGTAGGCCGCGCGCAGCTCGGCGCCGTACTCGGCCTCGAAGCGGGCCCGCAGCGCCGGGTCGGCGTCCTCGAGGGCGTGCAGCACGGGCTGGGCGCCCGTCGCGGAGATCCACCGCAGCACCGGGTCCGGGCCCTGCAGCAGGTGCACGTACGTGGTCTCCCAGGCGTCGACGGCCCAGCCGGGCCGCGCGAGGACCTCGAGGTACGCGGCCGGGTCCGCGGTGGCGCGCCGCTCGACCGGCCCGACGGCGTCGGCGTACGGCGGGCGCGCGGCGACCTCCCGCAGCAGCCGGTGGCTCGGCGCGTCGTGGTTGCCGGGCACCTGGAAGGCGAAGGTCTGCGCCGCGGTGTCGGCCAGCGGCCGCAGCAGCTCGCGGTGGCCGGGCACCCACTGCAGCGCCGCGTTGCTGATCACGAGGTCGGCACCGGCCACGGGCCCGCGGCCGGCGGCGTGGTCGCGGACGTCCGCGAGCTCGTACCGGGACCGCGGGTCGGCGCCCTGCTCGCGGGCCCGCGCGACCATCGCGGGGGAGGAGTCGAGCCCGACGACGTCGGCGTCGGGCCAGCGGGCGCGCAGCACGGCGGTGAGGTGCCCGGGGCCGCACCCGAGGTCGACGATCGTGCGCGGCGTGCCGGGCACGCGGGCCACGAGCTCGGCGAACGGCCGCGACCGCTCGTCGCCGAACCGCAGGTACGCGGTGGGGGACCAGTCGCGGGTCACGGCAGCAGCAGCACCTTGCCGGTGGTGCCGCGCCCTTCGAGCGCCCGGTGCGCCTCGGCGGCGTCCGCCAGCGGGTAGGTCGCGCCGACGCGCACGTCGAGGCCGCCCGACGCCGCCGCCCCGAGCACCTCGCCCGCGCGCCGCTCGAGCTCCTCGCGGGTGAGCGTGTAGTGCCCGAGCGTCGGGCGGGTGAGGAACAGCGACCCGCCGGAGTTGAGCCGCTGCGGGTCGACCGGCGGCACGGGTCCGGACGCGGCGCCGAAGAGCACCAGCGTCCCGCGCGGCCGCAGGCAGGCGAGCGAGCCGTCGAACGTCGTGCGTCCCACGCCGTCGTAGACCACGTGTACGCCGGCGCCCCCGGTCAGCTCGCGCACGGCGGCGGGCAGCTCGGCGGTGAGGTCGGCCATGCGGGTGTAGTCGAGGGTGTGCGCCGCGCCGGCCGCCCGGGACAGCTCGGCCTTCTCGGGCGTCGAGACCGTGGTGACCACGCGGCCGCCGCGCGCCGTGGCGAGCTGGGTGGCCAGCAGGCCCACGCCGCCGGCGCCCGCGTGCAGCAGCACGTCGTGGCCGGGCCGGACCTCGAACGTCGAGGTGACGAGGTAGTGCGCGGTCATGCCCTGCAGCGGCAGCGCGGCCGCCGTGGTGAGGTCGAGCCCCGCGGGCACCGCCACGGCGTTCGCGGCGGCCACGAGCACCAGCTCGGCGTAGGAGCCGCGCGCCTCGGCCCACGCCACGCGGTCGCCCGCCGCGAAGGCCTCGACGTCCGGGCCGACCGCCTCGACGACGCCGGCGCCCTCGACGCCGACGACGTGCGGGTAGGGCATCGCGTAGGTGCCGGAACGCCGGTAGGTGTCGATGAAGTTGACGCCGGCGGCCGCGACGCGCACCAGCAGCTGGCCCGGTCCCGGCTCGGGGTCGGGCAGCTCGACGTGCTCCAGGACCTCGGGTCCGCCCGCCTCGCGGGCGCGGATCGCGCGCATGGCCCCGACTCTAGGGGCGGCGCTCGCTAGGGTGCAGCCGTGACCACGTCGTCGCCCGCCCCCTCCGCACTCGTCGTCCGCCCCGCCACGGAGGCCGACTGGCCGGCCGTCTGGCCGATCGTCGAGGCCGTCGTGCGCGAGGGCGAGACCTACACCTACCCGACCGACCTCACCGCGGACGCCGCGCGCGAGCTGTGGCTCGAGCGGCCGCCGGGCGCCACCGTCGTCGCCGAGCGCGACGGCGTCGTGCTCGGCACCGCCAAGATGGGCCCGAACAAGCCGGGGCACGGCGACCACGTCGGCACGGCGTCGTTCATGGTCTCCCCGGCCGCGCGCGGCCAGGGCGTCGCCCGCGCCCTCGGCGAGCACGTCGTGGCCTGGCACCGCGAGCACGGCTTCCGCGGCATCCAGTTCAACGCCGTCGTGGAGACCAACGCCGCGGCCGTGCACCTGTGGCAGGCGCTGGGCTTCCGCATCGTCGGCACGGTGCCCGGCGCGTTCCGCTCGCCCGCGCACGGGTACGTCGGCCTGCACGTCATGTACCTCGACCTCACCTGACCTCACCTGACCTCACCTGACCTCGCCTGACCTCGCCCGACCGCCCCCGCACCCGCCCGCACCACGGGATGCCGCCCGGGGGTGGCCCGGCGCCCGGGGCGTGCCTACGGTGGGACCGGGCGACGGGCGACGGGCCCGCCCGGCACCGGGAGGGGTGGGCGATGGCCGAGATCGTGGGATGGAGCCCCACCGAGCAGCAGCTCGAGCCCGACGACGTGCGCGAGCAGATCTCGGTGGGCGTGCTCCTGCCCAACGGGCGCCTCGCCGGCCGATCCTTCGCCTCGCGCGCGGAGGCCGAGGCGTGGGCCCGCCCGGAGGACGGCGAGCAGGTGGTCGAGTTCAACGCCATCTGCGACTGCGACATGTGACCACCGCCGACGCCGTCGTCCGCGCAGCGAGACCGCCGTGCGATCGGCTATGCATTGCTGTGTATAGTCATGCACATGTCCACCAGCCAGCGGACCGACCGGCTCCGCGTCGCCGTCGCGGGCGCGTCGGGCTACGCCGGCGGAGAGCTCCTCCGCCTCGCCGCCCGCCACCCGCACCTCGAGGTCGGCGCGCTCACGGCGCACTCCAGCGCCGGGTCGCCGCTCGGCGCGCACCAGCCCCACCTGCGCTCGCTGGCCGACCGGGTGCTGCAGCCCACCACCGCCGAGGCGCTCGCCGGGCACGACGTCGTCGTGCTCGCCCTGCCGCACGGCGCGTCCGGCGAGATCGCAGCGCAGCTGCCCGACGACGTGCTGGTGCTCGACCTCGGCGCCGACCACCGCCTGTCCTCGGCGGCGGCCTGGGAGCAGTTCTACGGCTCGCCGCACGCCGGCACCTGGCCGTACGGGCTGCCCGAGCTGCTGCACGCCGTGGACGGCAAGGTCACCGGCCGGCAGCGCGAGGCGCTCGCAGGCGCGCGCCGCATCGCCGTGCCCGGGTGCAACGTCACTGCCGTGACGCTCGGCCTGCAGCCGGGCGTCGCCGCCGGCCTCGTGGAGCCGACCGACGTCGTCGCGGTGCTGGCGAACGGGTACTCGGGGGCGGGCAAGGCCCTCAAGCCGCACCTGCTGGCCGCCGAGGGCCTCGGCGCCGCGGCCCCGTACGCCGTCGGCGGCACCCACCGGCACATCCCGGAGATCGCGCAGAACCTCCAGGTCGCCGGCGCCCCCGAGGTGTCGATCAGCTTCACCCCCACCCTGGTGCCGATGGCCCGCGGCATCCTCGCCACGGTGACCGCCCGGCTCGCGCCCGGCCTGGACCCGCGGACGGCGGGGGCCGCGGTGCGCGAGGCGTGGGCCGCGGCGTACGCCGACGAGCCGTTCGTCGAGCTGCTGCCCGAGGGGCGGTGGCCGTCGACCGCGATGACGCTCGGCGCCAACACCGCGCTGGTGCAGGTCGCCGTGGACGCCGCCGCGGGCCGGGTCGTGGTGGTCGCCGCGCTCGACAACCTCGTCAAGGGCACCGCCGGCGGGGCGGTCCAGTCCATGAACGTCGCGCTCGGCCTGCCGGAGACGGCCGGCCTCGTCACCGAAGGAGTCGCACCGTGAGCACGAGCACCGGGCCCGTCCCGGCGTCCACGCCCGGCACCGGGGTCACCGCCCCGGCCGGGTTCCGGGCGGCGGGCGTCGCCGCCGGCCTGAAGTCCACCGGCGCGCGCGACGTCGCGCTCGTCGTCAACGACGGGCCGCAGCACACCGCCGCGGCGGTGCTCACGGCCAACCGCGTGCACGCCGCGCCCGTGGCGTGGACGCGCCAGGCGGTCAAGGACGGCGCGGCCCGCGCCGTGGTGCTCAACTCCGGCGGCGCGAACGCGTGCACCGGCCCCGACGGCTTCGCCGACACCCACCGCACGGCCGAGCACGTCGCCGCGGCGCTGTCGGCCGCCGGCGTCGGCGGCGCCGACGGCGTGGGCGCCGTCGACGTGCTGGTCGCCAGCACCGGGCTCATCGGCCTGCGCCTGCCCATGGACGACCTGCTCGCCGGAGTCGACGACGCCGTGGCGAGCCTCGCGCCCGACGGCGGGGACGCCGCCGCGCACGCGATCATGACCACCGACACCGTGGCCAAGCAGACCCTCGCGGCCGGCGACGGCTGGTCGGTGGGCGGCATGGCCAAGGGCGCGGGCATGCTCGCCCCGGGCCTGGCCACGATGCTGTGCGTGCTGACGACGGACGCCGCGGTGGACCCCGCCACCGCCGACGCCGCCCTGCGCGCGGCCACCGCGGTGACCTTCGACCGCGTCGACTCCGACGGCTGCATGTCCACCAACGACACCGTCGTGCTGCTCGCCTCCGGCGCCTCCGGCGTCACGCCGAGTCTCGCCGAGCTCACCGACGCCGTCACCGCCGCGTGCGCCGACCTCGCCCGCCAGCTCGTCGCCGACGCCGAGGGCGCCAGCCACGACATCGCCGTGACCGTGCGGAACGCCACCACCGAGGACGCCGCCCTGGCGGTCGCCCGCGCGGTGTCGCGCTCCAACCTCTTCAAGGCCGCCGTCTTCGGCAACGACCCGAACTGGGGCCGCGTGCTGTCGGCCGTGGGCACCGTGCCCGAGGACGTGGCGCCGTTCGACGCGGCGCTGCTCGACGTCGCGATCAACGGCGTGCAGGTGTGCCGGGCCGGGGGAGTGGGCGAGCCGCGCGAGCTCGTCGACCTGGCCGCGCAGCGGGAGGTGACCGTCGAGGTGGACCTCCACGCCGGCGACGCCGCGGTCACGCTGTGGACCAACGACCTCACGCACGACTACGTCCACGAGAACAGCGCGTACTCCTCATGAGCGCCACCACCAGCACGAGCACGGGCACCGCCGGTGCGGTGAGCCCCGTCGACCCGCACGCCGAGAACGCTGACGTCCTCGCCGCCCTCAGCCCGGACCAGAAGGCCGAGGTGCTGATCGAGGCCCTGCCCTGGCTCCAGGAGTTCTCCGACGCCCTCGTCGTGGTCAAGTACGGCGGCAACGCCATGGTCGACGACACGCTCAAGGCCGCCTTCGCCCAGGACATGGTCTTCCTGCGCCAGGTCGGGCTGCGCCCCGTCGTCGTGCACGGCGGTGGCCCGCAGATCAACGCCATGCTCGGCCGCCTCGGCATCGCCAGCGAGTTCCGCGGCGGCCTGCGCGTGACCACGCCCGAGGCGATGGACGTGGTGCGCATGGTGCTCACCGGCCAGGTGGGCCGCGAGCTCGTCGGCCTCGTCAACGCGCACGGCCCGCACGCGGTCGGCCTGTCCGGGGAGGACGGCGGCCTGCTGCGCGCCGCGCGCCGGCACGCCGTCGTCGACGGCGAGCCGGTCGACGTCGGCCTCGTCGGCGACGTCGTCGAGGTCAACCCCTCGGCCGTCCAGGACATCCTCGACGCCGGCCGCATCCCCGTGGTCTCCACGATCGCGCCCGACGTCGACGACCCCACGCAGGTGCTCAACGTCAACGCCGACACGGCGGCCGCGGCGCTCGCGGTCGCGCTCGGGGCCAAGAAGCTCATCGTGCTCACCGACGTCGAGGGCCTGTACACCTCCTGGCCCGACCGCGGCTCGCTCGTGGAGCAGATCGCCGCCGGCGACCTGGCCGCCCTGCTGCCGTCGCTCGAGTCCGGCATGGTCCCCAAGATGGAGGCCTGCCTGCGCGCCGTGCAGGGCGGGGTGCCGGCGGCGACCGTCATCGACGGACGCCAACCGCACTCGGTGCTGCTCGAGGTCTTCACCACCCGCGGCAACGGCACCATGGTCGTGCCGGACGCCGCCGTCACCAGCACGCGCACGGACAGCAGCACGGACAGCAGCACGGACAGCAGGGAGCAGCCGGCATGAGCGACGTCCTCGAGACCCCCGGGACGGACCTGGGCGTCGCCGGCTGGACCGAGCGGTACTCCCACGCGGTGATGGACACGTTCGGCCCGCCCCAGCGCGTGCTCGTGCGCGGCGAGGGCGCGTACGTGTGGGACGCCGACGGCCGCCGCTACCTCGACCTGCTGGCCGGCATCGCCGTCAACGCGCTCGGGCACGCCCACCCCACGCTCACCGCCGCGATCAGCGCGCAGCTGGGCACGCTCGGCCACGTGTCGAACTTCTTCGGCACGCCCACGCAGATCGGCCTCGCCGAGACCCTGCTGCGCCTCGCCCAGGCGCCCGAGGGCTCCCGCGTGTTCTTCACCAACTCCGGCACCGAGGCGAACGAGGCGGCGTTCAAGATGACCCGCCGCGTGCTCGACGCCGACGGCCGCCCCCGCACCCGCGTGCTGGCCCTCGAGGGCGGCTTCCACGGCCGCAGCATGGGCGCGCTCGCGCTGACCAGCAAGGCCGCCTACCGCGAGCCGTTCGAGCCGCTGCCGGGCGGCGTGGAGTTCCTGCCGTTCGGCGACACCGCCGCGCTCGAGGCCGCGTTCGCGCCCGCGGCGGTCGCCGAGCGCGGCCCGGTGGCCGCGCTGGTCGCCGAGCCGCTGCAGGGCGAGGCCGGCGTGCGCCCGCTGCCGCCGGGCTACCTGGCCCTCGCCCGCCGCCTCACCGCCGACGCCGGCGCGCTGCTCGTGCTCGACGAGGTGCAGACCGGCATGGGCCGCACCGGGTCGTGGCTCGCCTACCAGCAGCCCGAGGTCGGCGGCGGCGTCGTGCCCGACGTCGTCACCCTCGCCAAGGGGCTGGGCGGCGGCTTCCCCGTCGGGGCCGCCGTCGCCCTGGGCGAGCGCGCCGCCACCCTGCTCGGCCGCGGCCAGCACGGCACGACGTTCGGCGGCAACCCCGTGGCCGCCGCGGCCGCGCTCGCCACGATCGGCGTCATCGAGCGCGACGGCGTCCTGGAGAACGTGCGCCGGGTGGGCGCGCTGCTGCGCGAGGAGATCCTCGCCGGCGGCAGCCCGCTGGTGCGCGAGGTGCGCGGCCGCGGCCTGCTGCTGGCCGTCGTGCTCACCGAGCCGGTGGCCGCCGACGTCGCGGCCCGGGCGCTGGAGGCGGGGCTCATCGTCAACGCCGTCGCGCCCGACGTGATCCGGCTGGCCCCCCCGCTCGTCCTGACCGCCGACCAGGCCCGCGAGGCCGCCGCGTTCTTCGCCTCGCTGCGGCTGCCCGGCGCCGACCCCTCCGACACCACCGAGCCCGACACCCCCGAGGAGCACCGCTGATGCCCCGCCACTTCCTGCGCGACGACGACCTGACGCCCGCCGAGCAGCGCCAGGTGCTCGAGCTCGCGATGGCGTTCCGGGACGACCGGCAGGTGCGCACCCCGCTGGCCGGCCCCCGCGCCGTCGCGATCCTCACCGACAAGCCGACGCTGCGCACCCAGGTGTCCTTCACCGCCGGCGTCGCCGAGCTCGGCGGCTACCCGCTCATGGTCGACGGCCGGCTGGCGCAGGTCGGCGTCCGCGAGTCGATCGCCGACGTCACCCGCGTGCTCGACCGCCAGGTCGCCGCGATCGTGTGGCGCACCTTCGGCCAGGAGCGCGTCGAGGAGATGGCCGCCGTGTCCCAGGTGCCGGTCGTCAACGCCCTGACCGACGGCTTCCACCCGTGCCAGATCCTCGCCGACCTGCTCACGGTGGCCCAGCTGCGCGGCGGCGTCGAGGCGCTGCCCGGCCAGGTGCTCGCCTACGTCGGCGACGCCGCGAACAACATGGCCAACAGCTACCTGCTCGGCGGCGCGACCGCCGGGCTGCACGTTCGCGTCGCCGGCCCCGAGGGCTACCAGCCCGACCCGGCGGTCGTCGCCCGCGCCGCCGAGATCGCCGCGACCACCGGCGGGTCCGTCGCGGTGACGGCCGACCCCGCCGCGGCCGTCGCCGGCGCCGACGTCGTCGCCACCGACACCTGGGTGTCGATGGGCGACGAGGACGAGGCCCTCGAGCGGCAGGAGCCGTTCGTGCCCTACCGCGTCGATGACGCCCTGCTGGCCGGCGCCAGGGCCGACGCGATCGTGCTGCACTGCCTGCCGGCCTACCGCGGCAAGGAGATCACCGCCGAGGTGATCGACGGGCCGCGCTCGGCCGTGTGGGACGAGGCCGAGAACCGGCTGCACGCGCAGAAGGCCCTGCTGACCTGGCTGCTGGAGCAGCGGTGACCTCCGCCTCCTCCGTCGCCCCCGGCGGCAGCGCGCCGGTCACCAAGGCGGCGCGGCAGGCCCGGATCGTCGAGCACGTGCGCCGCGGCGTCGTCCACTCGCAGTCCGAGCTGGCCCGCCTGCTCGCCGAGGAGGGCCTTTCGGTCACGCAGGCGACCCTCTCGCGCGACCTCATCGAGCTGCGGGCGGAGAAGGTGCGCACCGCCTCGGGCGCCCTCGTCTACGCCGTGCCGGGGGAGGGCGGGGACCGCAGCGTCCGCGTGGACCAGGACGCCGAGTACCTGGCCGCGCGCCTGGCGCGGCTGTGCGCCGACCTGCTCGTCTCCGCGGAGGCGTCGGCCAACCTCGTCGTGCTGCGCACCCCGCCCGGCGCCGCCAACTACCTGGGCTCGGCGATCGACCACTCCGTGCTCCCGGGCGTGCTCGGCACCATCGCCGGCGACGACACCGTCCTCGTCATCGCGCGGGACCCCGCCGGCGGCGAGGACCTCGCCCGCCGCTTCCTGGCGCTCGCGACGCCGTCGTGACCCCGCCGTCCTGACAGACTCTGAACAGACCTCGAGAACCCCACGCAAGGAAGAGAAGAACCCCCATGACTGATCGCGTCGTGCTCGCCTACTCCGGCGGCCTGGACACCTCCGTCGCCATCGGCTGGATCGCCGAGGCGACCGGGGCCGAGGTCGTGGCCGTCGCCGTCGACGTCGGCCAGGGCGGCGAGGACATGAACGTCATCCGCCAGCGCGCCCTGGACTGCGGCGCCGTCGAGGCGTACATCGCCGACGCGCGCGACGAGTTCGCCGCCGAGTACTGCATGCCCGCGCTCAAGGCGAACGCGCTGTACGAGGGCCGCTACCCGCTGGTCTCCGCGCTGAGCCGTCCGGTGATCGTCAAGCACATGGTGCGCGCGGCCCGCCAGTTCGGCGCCACCACCGTGGCGCACGGGTGCACCGGCAAGGGCAACGACCAGGTGCGCTTCGAGGTGGCCACCACCTCGCTCGCCCCGGACCTCAAGACCATCGCGCCGGTGCGCGACCTGGCCCTGACCCGCGAGAAGGCCATCGACTACGCCGAGAAGCACTCGCTGCCGATCGCCACCACCAAGAAGAACCCGTTCTCGATCGACCAGAACGTCTGGGGCCGCGCGGTGGAGACCGGCTTCCTCGAGGACATCTGGAACGAGCCGACCAAGGACGTCTACTCCTACACCGACGACCCGACGTTCCCGCCGGTCGCCGACGAGGTCGTCGTCACGTTCACCGAGGGCGTCCCGACGGCGATCGACGGCGTCGCCGTCACGCCGCTGCAGGCGATCCAGGAGATGAACCGCCGCGCCGGCGCCCAGGGCGTGGGCCGCATCGACATCGTCGAGGACCGCCTGGTGGGCATCAAGTCCCGCGAGGTCTACGAGGCGCCGGGCGCCATCGCGCTGATCGCCGCCCACCAGGAGCTGGAGAACGTCACCGTCGAGCGCGAGCAGGCCCGCTTCAAGCGCGGCGTCGAGCAGCGCTGGGCCGAGCTCGTCTACGACGCGATGTGGTTCTCGCCGCTCAAGCGCTCGCTCGACGTCTTCATCGACGACACCCAGCGGTACGTCTCCGGCGACGTGCGCATGGTGCTGCACGGCGGCCGCGCCACGGTCACGGGCCGCCGCTCCGACGCCAGCCTGTACGACTTCAACCTCGCCACCTACGACGAGGGCGACGCGTTCGACCAGTCGCAGGCGAAGGGCTTCATCGAGATCTACGGCCTGACGAGCAAGCTCGCCGCGGCCCGCGACGTGAAGTTCGGCAACGGCGTGGACCTGTCGGCGCCCGCCGACCTCGCCGCCGGGGCCCGCTGAGCCATGAGCGACACGCCGCACGGCTCGCAGCCCACGTCCCCCGACGGCGACCTGCCGGACGGCGAGCTCACCGTGCCCGCCGGCGCCCCGGCCGGCGAGGCGGACACCCCCGGCACGACCCCCGTCGCGCTGTGGGGCGGCCGCTTCGCCGGCGGGCCGGCGCCCGAGCTGGCCGCGCTGTCCCAGTCGACGCACTTCGACTGGCAGCTGGCCCGCTACGACGTCGCGGGCTCCAAGGCGCACGCCAAGGTGCTGCACGCCGCCGGGCTGCTCACCGACGACGAGCTCACCGGCATGCACGAGGCGCTCGACCGCCTCGCGGCCGACGTCGAGTCCGGGGAGTTCCTCCCGGTGCTCGCCGACGAGGACGTGCACACCGCCCTCGAGCGCGGCCTCATCGAGCGCGCCGGCCCGGAGCTCGGCGGCAAGCTGCGCGCCGGCCGGTCGCGCAACGACCAGATCGCCACGCTCGTGCGCCTGTACCTGCGCGACCAGGCCCGCACGATCGCCACCCAGGTGCTCGACCTCGTCGACGCGCTCATCACCCAGGCCGAGGCCGCGGGGGACGCGCCGATGCCGGGCCGCACGCACCTGCAGCACGCCCAGCCGGTGCTGCTCGCGCACCACCTGCTGGCGCACGCCTGGCCCCTGCTGCGCGACGTCGACCGGTTCATCGACTGGGACGTGCGGGCGGCCCGCTCGCCGTACGGCTCCGGGGCGCTCGCGGGCTCCTCGCTCGGCCTGGACCCGGCGGCCGTGGCCGCCGACCTCGGCTTCGACGGCCCGGTCGAGAACTCGATCGACGGCACCGCCTCGCGCGATGTCGTCGCCGAGTTCGCGTTCGTCGCGGCCATGGTCGGCGTCGACCTCTCCCGGCTCTCCGAGGAGATCATCCTCTGGAACACCAAGGAGTTCGGCTTCGTCCGGCTCGACGACGCGTGGTCCACGGGGTCGAGCATCATGCCGCAGAAGAAGAACCCGGACATCGCCGAGCTCGCGCGCGGCAAGGCCGGGCGCGTGATCGGCGACCTCACCGGCCTGCTGACGACGCTCAAGGGCCTGCCCCTGGCGTACAACCGCGACCTGCAGGAGGACAAGGAGCCGGTCTTCGACCAGGTCGCCACGCTCACCGTGCTGCTGCCGGCGTTCACCGGCATGGTCCGCACGCTGACGTTCGACACCGCGCGGATGGCGTCCCTGGCCCCGCAGGGCTTCTCGCTGGCCACCGACGTCGCCGAGTGGCTGGTGCGCGAGGGCGTGCCGTTCCGCGTGGCGCACGAGGTCGCGGGCGCGTGCGTGCGCACGTGCGAGGAGCGCGGCATCGAGCTGTGGGACCTGTCGGACGCCGACCTGGCGGAGATCAGCGAGCACCTCACGCCCGCGGTGCGCGAGGTGCTGTCCGTCGAGGGATCGCTCGCCTCGCGCGACGCCGTCGGCGGCACCGCCCCGGCGCGCGTGGCCGAGCAGCTCGAGGCCGCCAAGGAGCGGGCCACCGAGTACCGCTTCTGGGCGCAGGGCTGAGGCCAGGCGCTCCCCGGTGCCCGCGGTGACCGACGACGAGGTCCTGGCCGGCCTGCTGCGGCGCGTCCGCGGCGGGCCGGCCCGGCTCGGCCCGGCGGCCGTCGGCACCGACGGCGCCGACGGGGCGGGCGGCGGCTGTCGGCTCGTCGTCGTCGACGGCCCGGCCGGGTCGGGCAAGACCACCCTCGCGGCGCGCCTCGGCGGCGCACTGCCCGCCCCGGTGGTGCACATGGACGACCTGTACGCCGGCTGGTCCGGCATGGCCGAGGGCGTCGACCGGCTCGAGCAGCAGGTCCTGGCGCCGCTGGCCGCCGGCCGCGCCGGGCGCTACCAGCGCTACGACTGGGCGGCGGGCCGGTACGCCGAGTGGCACGACGTGCCGCGCACGCCGTACCTCGTCGTCGAGGGCTGCGGGTCCGGCGCCCGCCGGTTCGCCCCGCTGACCACGCTGCTCGTGTGGGTGGAGGCCGACGACGCGCTGCGCCTGCGCCGCGGGCTCGAGCGCGACGGCGCGGCAGCGCGCGAGCACTGGCTCGCGTGGATGGCCGCCGAGCGTGACCTGTACGACGCCGAGGGCACCGCCCGGCGCGCCGACGTGCGGCTCGACGGGCTCGGCCGCGTCGTGGGCCCGCCCGCGGCTCTCGAGCCGCCCGGGTCGGTGGCATAGTCCTGCGGCGGGAGGTGCGATGAGCACGACGCGCGCAGCAGGGACGGGCGCCTCGCCGCGGGGCGAGGTCGCGACGGCGGTCACCGGGACGGGTGCCGGCACGGCGGCGGGGGAGGACCGACCCGGCGCGGCCGGGCCCGGCGTCGTGCCGGACCGCGAGTGGTTCCTGCGCCCGGTGCACGACGTCGCGCGGGACCTGCTGGGCGCCTACGTCACCCGGTGCACGCCCGAGGGCGAGGTGACGCTGCGGCTGACGGAGGTCGAGGCGTACGACGGCGCGAACGACCCCGGCTCCCACGCCTTCCGGGGGCAGACGGCCCGCAACGCCACGATGTTCGGCGAGCCCGGCCACCTGTACGTCTACCGGCACATGGGGCTGCACCACTGCGTCAACGTCGTGTGCGGACCGGCGGGCACGGCGTCGGCGGTCCTGCTCCGGGCGGGAGAGGTGGTCGACGGCGTCGAGCTCGCCCGTGCCCGGCGCCAGGCCAAGGGCGTGTGCGACTCCGACCGGCAGATCGCCCGGGGCCCCGCCCGCCTCACCGTCGCGCTGGCGCTCGACCGCGCCGAGGACGGCGCCGACCTCCTCGACCCGTACGGCGGCGTCGTCCTGCGGCTGCCCGCCGAGCCACCGCGAGGTGCCGTCGCCACCGGGCCGCGGGTGGGCGTCTCGGGTGAGGGTGGCCGCGCCGACCTGTACCCGTGGCGCTGGTGGCTCGAGGGCGAGCCCACGGTCTCGGTGTACCGGCCCGTGACCCCGCGCCGTCGACGGCCCGCGCGTCGGGCAGACTAGGGGCGGCGCGCTCGCGCCGCCCCCATCCACGAAGGAGCTGACGACGGTGACCGACGTTCTCGACGAGCTGCACTGGCGAGGCCTGGTGGCGCAGTCCACCGACGAGGCCGCGCTGCGTTCTGCGCTGGCCGAGGGACCCGTCACCTACTACGCCGGCTTCGACCCGACGGCGCAGAGCCTGCACGTGGGGCACATGGTCCAGCTGCTCAACATGCGCCGCCTGCAGCTGGCGGGCCACCGCCCGCTGGCGCTCGTCGGCGGGGCGACCGGCCTCATCGGCGACCCGCGCCCGACCACGGAGCGCTCGATGCAGTCGCCCGAGGTCGTGGCCGGCTGGGTGGAGCGCATCCGCGCGCAGATCGAGCCGTTCCTCGACTTCGAGGGCCCGGCCGCGGCGCGCATGGTCAACAACCTCGACTGGACCGGGTCGATGAGCGCCATCGACTTCCTGCGCGACGTCGGCAAGCACTTCCGCGTCGGCACGATGATCGCCAAGGACATCGTGGCCCGGCGCCTGCACTCGGACGAGGGCATCAGCTTCACCGAGTTCAGCTACCAGATCCTGCAGGGCATGGACTTCCGGGAGCTGTACACCCGGTACGGCTGCACCCTGCAGCTCGGCGGCAACGACCAGTGGGGCAACCTGCTGTCGGGCGTCGACCTGATCCGCAAGACCGAGGCGGCCGCGGTGCACGCGCTGACCTCGCCGCTCATCACGAAGGCCGACGGCACCAAGATGGGCAAGTCCGAGGGCGGCGCGGTGTGGCTCGACCCCGAGCTCACCAGCCCGTACGCCTTCTACCAGTACTGGGTGAACACGGCCGACGCCGACGTGGTGCACTACCTCAAGGTGTTCACCTTCCGGGACCAGGAGGAGATCGACGCCCTGGCGCAGGAGGTGGCCGAGCGGCCCTTCGCCCGCGCGGCGCAGAAGGTCCTCGCCGGCGACCTCACCACCCTGGTGCACGGGCAGGCCGCGACGGACGCCGTCATCGCGGCGAGCCAGGCGCTGTTCGGCCGCGGCGAGCTGCGCGAGCTCGACGAGCGCACGCTCGCCGGCGCGGTCGCCGAGCTCCCCAGCACGGTGGCCAAGGCGGGTGACCCGGTCGTCGACGTCCTCGTCGGGACGGGCCTGGTCGACTCGAAGTCCGCCGCCCGCCGCGCCATCGCCGAGGGCGGCGCGTACGTCAACAACGTCAAGGTGACGTCCGAGGACGCCGTGCTCGAGACCGCCGACCTGCTGCACGGCCGGTTCGCGGTGGTGCGCCGCGGCAAGCGGACGCTGGGGGTCGCCACCGCGGAGTGAAGCGGGGCATCCGCGGCGGTGCACCGCCGCGGACGACGGCAGAGGACGGCGGCCGCCGCACGACAGGTCCCGGGCCCGGGCGACCACACGTCGCCCGGGCCCGGCTGCGTCCGCGGGGCCCGGTGACCGGGATCGACGCCCTGTGGTCGCGGTCACCTGGCGGCGGGTTGGCGGTCTGCTTCCGAGCGTGTAATGTTCTACGACGTCAGCCCGACGGGCGGACGGACACCGAGAGGTCGACGAGGCGGAGACGCCGAGGCGAACGGGTGGCCGCGCCGGGGCTGGAACTCCACCGAAAGGGACAGGGAGCTTCGTGCGCCCTGAACCGCTCGAGGGGGGCTTGCCGAGCGGTCTCCGCCGGCTCGCTGATCCCGGCCGATGGCCGGGGACGCGGGTTGGAGATCAGGAGCCGGTCTGGTAAGTTAGTCGAGTTGCCCCGGACGGGGTCGGGACAGAGGTTCCGGGTCCGGATGGTGTGCGTCGGTTGTTTGAGAACTCAACAGTGTGCTTGACAGTCAATGCCAAGTTTTATCCCTCGGGGGATCGGCCG
>NZ_JAXUAK010000029.1:0-11842 GCF_046535855.1 Puerhibacterium sp. TATVAM-FAB25
GGGCCCCCCCCCCCCCCCCCCCCCCCGCGGGGGGGCCCCCCCCCCCCCGCCCCCCCCGACGGGGCGGCCGGCGGGCGCGACCGGGAGGTCGCGCCTCGCCGCCGCGTCCCGCCGCCGCATCCTGTTCCTGCTGCCCGCCGCCGTGCTCATGGGCGTCCTGGGCGTCTTCCCGCTGCTCCAGCTCGTCTGGATGAGCCTCAACGACGTCACCCAGGCGACGATCAACGCCGACGCGTGGCAGCCGACCGGCCTGACCAACTACCTCGAGGGGTTCGCCTCCGGTGAGAGCGGCCCGGCGCTGGTGCGCACGCTGGTGGTCGTGGCCGTCGTGACCGTGCTCGGCATGCTGCTCGGCTTCGCCGCCGCCGTCGCCCTGCGCACCACGGGCCGCTGGTCCGGGTTCCTCCTGGCCCTCATGGTCTTCGTCTGGGCGCTCCCGCCGGTCGTCAACGGCTCGGTGTGGAAGTTCCTGCTCGGCGACGAGGGCCTGGTCAACTCCGTGCTCATGGCGCTCGGGCGCGACGCCCCCGTGCCGTTCCTCTACGACACCACGTGGGCGCTGATCTCGGTCGCGTTCGTCGGCGCCTTCGCCGTCGTGCCGTTCAACGCCCTCGTGTACCGCGCGGCGCTGATGACCATCGACCCGGAGGTCTTCGAGGCCGCGGCGCTCGACGGGGCCAACCGCTGGGGCGAGATCCGGCACATCATGGTCCCCTTCGTGCGGCCCACCACGCTCGTGCTGCTGGTGCTGACGATCGTCTACGGCTTCCGCAGCTTCGACTTCATCTACGTGATGACGTACGGCGGCCCCGGCACGGCCACCAACACCCTGCCGTTCCTCGGGTACCTGCAGGCGTTCAGCCGCTACGACTACGGCCTCGGGGCGGCGACGTCCGTGCTCGCCGTGCTCGCGGTGCTCGTCCTGGCCGCCGTCTACGCCCGCAGCATCCGCAGAGAGGAGGCCGAGGGATGAACCTGAAGGCCGGGCCCGTCGCCCTCGCCGTCAAGGCGCTGTTCACCCTGCTCTACGGCTTGCCGATCCTGTGGATCGTCCTCACGTCGTTCAAGAGCTCCGCCGACGTGTTCGGCACGCAGTCGAGCCTGGTCTTCCGCCCGACGACGGACGCCTACGTGCGCTCGCTGAACGGGGACCTGCTCACCGCGCTGGGCCAGTCCCTGGTGATCGCCACGGGCACCACCGCGCTGGTGCTGCTGATCGCCGTCCCGGCCGCCTACGGCCTGGCCCGCACCCGCGGGTGGATCGCCACCGTGGGCCTCGGGCTGCTCATCGTGCTGCAGATGCTGCCGCAGACCGCCCAGGTCATCCCGCTGTTCGACCTGTTCGGCAACTGGGGGCTGCTGGACCGCGTGGCCGCCGTCATCCTCGCGGACACCGCGCTGCTCGCGCCGTTCGCGACGCTGCTGCTGCGGCCGTTCTTCCGGTCCGTTCCGGCGTCGTTGGAGGAGGCCGGCTCGCTCGACGGCGCGGGGGTGCTGCGCACCTTCTGGTCGATCGTGCTGCCGGTGGCGCGCAACGGCGTGCTCACCGTCGCCTCGCTGACCTTCCTGCTGTCCTGGGGCGAGTTCCTCTACGCGGTCCGGTTCTTCCTCACGCCCGGCAAGTACCCGCTGTCGGCCCTGCTGAGCCAGCAGGTCTCGGCCTTCGGCATCGACTGGCCCGGGCTCATGGCGCTCGCGGTGCTCACCTCGATCCCCATCCTGGTCGTCTTCACGGCGACCTACCGCCTGCTGCGCGACGGGCTCACCGTCGGCGCGGTCAAGTGACCACGCACGGCTCACCACCCCGCTCCACCACACGAAGGACCGTTCGCATGACTGACACCACCACGCTCGCGCCCGGGCTGCGGGCCGAGGCCGGCGCCGACGCCGGCCGGCCGGTCGCCCCCTCGCGCACCCGCTGGCGCCCGCTCGGGCTCGCCGAGGTCCGCCTCGAGGGCGGGTTCTGGGGCGACCTCCAGGAGCTCAACGCCGCCGCGATGATCGACCACGTCGAGCAGTGGCTCGAGCGGATGGGCTGGACCGGCAACTTCGACGCCGCCGCCGAGGGCCGGCTGCCCGCCGACCGCCGCGGCCGCGAGTTCTCCGACTCCGAGATCTACAAGTTGCTCGAGGCGATGAGCTGGGAGGTGGGCCGCACCGGCGACGCCGGCCTGGAGGAGCGACTGCGCCGGCTCACCGCCCGCGTCGCCGCCGCCCAGGAGCCCGACGGCTACCTCAACACGATGTTCGGCCGGCCCGGCCAGGGCGCCCGCTACTCCGACCTGCAGTGGGGCCACGAGCTGTACTGCTACGGCCACCTGATCCAGGCCGGCGTCGCCCGGGCGCGCACCGCCGGCGCCGGCGACGAGCTGGTCCGCGTCGCCGTGCGCGCCGCCGACCACGTGTGCCGCGAGTTCGGCCCGGACGGCAACCCCGGCGTGTGCGGCCACCCCGAGATCGAGACCGCGCTCGTCGAGCTCTCGCGGGTCACGGGGGAGCGGCGCTACCTCGACCAGGCCCGGCTGTTCGTCGAGCGCCGCGGCCACGGCGTGCTCGGCGACATCGAGCTCGGCGCCGCCTACTACCAGGACGACGTGCCCGTCCGGGAGGCGACGGTCTTCGCGGGCCACGCGGTGCGCGCCCTGTACCTGGCCGCGGGCGCGGCCGACGTCGCCGACGAGACGGGCGACGACGGCCTGCTGGACGCCGTCGTCGGGCAGGCGCGCACCACGCTCGCCCGGCGCACCTACCTCACCGGCGGCATGGGCGCCCACCACGAGGGCGAGTCGTTCGGGCAGGACTTCGAGCTGCCGCCGGACCGCGCCTACTCGGAGACCTGCGCCGGCATCGCCTCGGTGATGCTCAACCACCGGCTGGTGCTCGCCACCGGCGAGGCGGCGCACGCCGACGCCGTCGAGCGCACGCTCTACAACGTGGTGGCGACCTCGCCCGCCGCGGACGGCCACGGCTTCTACTACACGAACACGCTGCACCAGCGGGTGCCCGGCCGGGAGGTCGACCCCGACGCGGCCAGCCCGCGCGCCGCCTCTAGCCTGCGGGCGCCGTTCTTCGAGGTCTCCTGCTGCCCGACCAACCTCACCCGCACCTTCGCGTCGCTCGCCGCGTACGTCGCCTCGGTGGACGGCGGCGGCCTGCAGCTGCACCAGTACGCGCCCGCCACGGTGCGCGCGGCGCTGGGCGACGGCCGCACGGTGGCGCTGCGCGTGGCCACCGCCTACCCGCGCGAGGGCCGCGTCGAGATCACGGCCGACGCGGCGCCGGCCGACGGCTGGACGCTGACCCTGCGGGTGCCGGCCTGGGCCCGTGGCGCCACCGTGCAGGCGGGCGGGCGCACCCTCGCGGCCGAGCCCGGCTACGTCGAGGTGCCCGGCCCGGCGGCGTGCGAGAGCGTCGTGCTCGACCTGCCCGTGGCCGCCCGGTGGACGTACGCGGACCCGCGGGTGGACGCGGTGCGCGGCCAGGTCGCCGTCGAGCGCGGCCCCGTGGTGCTCGCCCTGGAGTCGGTGGACCTCGGCGCGGACGTCGCCGGCGCGCGGGTGCGCACCGACGCCGCCCCCGTCGAGCAGGACGGCGACGTGCTGGTGCCCGTCACGGTCGTGGGGCACGACGACGCCGCGTGGCCGTACGCGGCGGACGCGCCGGCGCCGGCACCGGCGGACGCGGAGCGGCTCGTGCCGCTGGTCCCGTACCACGCGTGGGCCGAGCGTGGCCCGTCGACGATGCGCGTCTGGGTGCCGGTCGCCGGCTGACCGCCGCCGGCGCCCGGCGTTGTGGGTACAGAACACGCCGTACGGATCACGATCCGTACGGCGTGTTCTGTACCCACAACGAGAGCGGGCGGAGTCAGGCCGGGGTGAGGGTCCCCGCCAGCGCCGTCCACGACTCCGGCTCGAGCCGCACGGTGGTCGTGGCGCCGTCGCGGCGCACCGCCGTCGCGACGTCGACCGCGCCCCAGCACTTCTCGGCGACCCGTGCCGCGTGCTCGGGGCCCTCGACGGCGGCCCCATGGTCGGCGAGCATGCGCCAGCCCTCGGTCACGGCGAGCGCCGAGCCGAGGTGGTCCACCGCGACCTCGACCGGCTCCGACGAGCGGTTGGTGAGGAACAGCGCCGCGGCGCCGTCGTCGCCCACCGTGCCGGCCGCGGTCACCACCGGCACCTCGCCGTGCTTCGCCGTGGTGTACGACGGCGTGGCGACCCGCAGGTCGAGCGCCTCGCCGCGGGCGAGCCGCGCCGTCGTCGCGAACGGGTGGAACGTGGGCTGGCGCCAGGCCTCGCCGCCGGGCTCGGTCATGATCGGCGCGATGACGTTGACCAGCTGCGCCAGGCACGCCACCGGCACACGGTCGGCGTGGTTGAGCAGCGTCACCAGCAGGTCGCCGACGACCACCGCGTCGAGGCCCGAGTAGACGTCCTCGATGATGCGCGGGGCGTCGCGCTGGATCGGCAGGTTCTGCTCGCCCGGGAACCGCGTCTCGAGGTACCAGACGTTCCACTCGTCGAAGCTGATGGTGATCTTCTTGTCGGAGCGCCGCTGGGCCCCCACGGCGTCGGCCGAGGCGACCACGCGCTCGACGAACCGGTCCATCGCGGTGCCCGAGGCGAGGAACGAGCCGCGGTCGCCGTCGACCTCCTCGTAGTAGGCGTGCATCGAGACGTGGTCGACCAGGTCGTACGTGTACGACAGGACCGTGCGCTCCCACTCGCCGAACGTCGGCATCTGCATGGAGCTCGAGCCGCAGACCACGAGCGAGATCGACGGGTCCACGAGCTTCATCGCCTTGCCGGCCTCGGCGGCGAGCTTGCCGTACTCGTGGGCGTCCTTGTGCCCGATCTGCCACGGGCCGTCCATCTCGTTGCCCAGGCACCACAGCCGCACGCCGTAGGGCTTCTCGCGGCCGTTGGCGATGCGCAGGTCGGCCCAGCGGGTGCCCGCCTCGCCGTTGCAGTACTCGACCAGCGCCGCGGCGGCGGCGACGCCGCGGGTGCCGAGGTTGACGGCCATCATCGGCTCGATGCCCTCGCGCTCGGCCCACTGCAGGAACTCGTCGGTGCCCACGAGGTTGGGCTCGACCGTCCGCCAGGCCAGGTCGAGGAACGGCTTGCGGTCCTCGACCGGCCCGACGCCGTCCTCCCACACGTAGTTGGAGACGAAGTTGCCGCCCGGGTAGCGGACCATCGAGACGCCCAGCTCGCGGGTGAGGTCGGCGACGTCGCGCCGGAAGCCGTGGGGGTCGGCCGTAGGGTGGTCCGGCTCGTAGATCCCGGTGTAGACGGCGCGCCCGAGGTGCTCGACGAACGAGCCGAACAGCCGGCGGTCGACGGGGCCCTTGCGGAACGCAGGGTGAAGGGTGATGCGGACGGCACTGTCGCTCATGGGTGTCCTTCGGTGTGACGGGGCTTACATCGATGTACATTAGCGGTCTGTCCGGGTCTCGACGAGGAGGAGGACGCATGGCGGTCACGATGCGGGACGTCGCCGACCGGGCGGGGGTGTCCGTCAAGACCGTCTCCAACGTGGTCAACGGCTACCCGCACATCCGGCCGGAGACCCGCGGCCGGGTCGAGGACGCGATCACCGCGCTGGGCTACCAGGTGAACCTCTCGGCGCGCAGCCTGCGCCAGGGCCGCACGGGCATGATCGGCCTGGCCCTGCCCGAGCTCTCCCTGCCGTACTTCGCCGAGCTGGCCGACTCCGTCATGCGCGCCGCCGAGCAGCGCGGCCTCGTGGTGCTCATCGAGCAGACGGGGGCCGTGCGCGAGCGCGAGCTCGAGGTGCTGCGCAGCGAGCGGCGCCGCCTCACCGACGGCCTGCTGTTCTCGCCGCTGGCCCTCGAGCCGGAGGAGACAGCGGCGCTCGACGTCGACTACCCGATGGTGCTGCTGGGCGAGCGCATCTTCGGCGGGCCGGTGGACCACGTGACGATGGCCAACGTGGACGGCGCGCGGGCCGCGACGGCGCACCTGGTGGCCCGCGGGTGCCGGCGCGTCGCCGTGCTGGGCGCGCACCCCGGCGAGCGGATGGGCTCCGCCGCGCTGCGTCTGGAGGGCTACCGCGCCGCGCTGGCGGACGCCGGCCTGCCGTTCGACCCGGCCCTGGTCGGCGAGGCCGGGCTGTGGCACCGCTCCACGGGAGCCGAGGCCATGGGGCGCCTGCTCGACTCCGGCGTCGAGGTGGACGGCGTGTTCGCCATGAACGACGCCCTCGCGCTCGGCGCGCTGCACGTGCTGCACGCGCGCCGCGTCGCGGTGCCCGGGCAGGTGGCCGTCGTCGGGTTCGACGACGTCGACGACGCCCGGTACGCCGAGCCCCCGCTGAGCTCGGTCTCGCCGGGCCGGGAACAGATCGCGCAGACCGCGGTGGGGATGCTCGTGGAGCGCATCGCCGGCTCGGCGGCCCCGCCGCGCCGCGTCGTGGCCGACTTCGCCGTCGTGGCGCGGGAGTCGACGGCGCGCTGACCGGCGACGACGCCGGGCGGCGGCCCGAGGGTGGCCGACCGGGTGGCGCCCGGTGGCCGGGCGGTGCGAAGGTCACGGATCGATAACGGGGCTTCACCCTGTGTTGTGGGCCATGTCTACAACGCTGTAAACATGACTCCGGCACGCGCTTTACAACGATAGAAACGGTCCGCGGTGCCGCGGGCCGAGGGGCCACGGCGGCCCCGCAGTCACGGTTCGAGGAGGAATCGGCATGCGCACGACCACGCGACGACGCGGCGCGGCCCTGGCGGCCGCGCTGTCCCTGGTCGCGGCCCTCGGGGGCTGCGCGTCCGGGGGACCGGGCGCGCCGGCGACGACGGGCAGCTGCACCAACGAGATCGTGCACCCCGACGCGACGCGGGTGACGCTGTGGGCCTGGTACCCCGCGGTGGAGACGATCGTCGACCGGTTCAACCAGAGCCACGACGACGTCCAGGTGTGCTGGACGAACGCCGGCCAGGGCGCCGACGAGTACGGCAAGTTCTCCACGGCCATCGAGGCCGGCACCGGGGCGCCGGACGTCATCCAGCTCGAGTCGGAGATCCTGCCGACGTTCACGATCCTCGACTCGCTCGTGGACCTGTCGGAGTACGGCGCGGCCGACATGGCCGACCAGTTCACCGAGGGCGCCTGGACCGACGTCTCCGACGGCGACGCCGTGTACGCGGTCCCCGTCGACGGCGGCCCGGTGGGCATGCTGTACCGCGCCGACATCTTCGAGGAGCACGGCGTCGAGCCCCCCACCACGTGGGACGAGTTCGCCGAGGCGGCGCAGCAGCTGCGCGACGCCGGCTACGACGGCTACATCACCAACTACGCGACCAACGGCGGCGCCTTCAACTACGCGCTGTTCGCCCAGGCGGGCTGGGAGCCGTTCACCTACGACAGCGCGAAGCCCGACCAGATCGGGATCGACGTCGACACCCCCGAGGCGCGCAAGGTGCTTGCGTACTGGAAGGACCTCGTCGACCGCGGCCTCGTCTCCACCGACGACGCGTTCACCAGCGACTACAACACCAGCCTCGTGGACGGCACCTACGCCGTCTACATCGCGGCCGCCTGGGGCCCGGGCTACCTGTCGGGGCTGTCCGACGCCGACTCCGGCGCGCGCTGGGCCGCGGCCCCGCTGCCGCAGTGGGACCCCGAGAACCCCGTCGCGGTCAATCAGGGCGGGTCCACGCTGGCGGTGACCTCGCAGGCGCGGGACAAGGAGGCCGCGGCCACGGTGGCCATGGAGCTGTTCGGCGACATGGGCACGTGGAAGGTCGGCGTCGAGGACGCGGGCCTGTTCCCGCAGTGGGAGCCGATGCTCGGGTCCGACTGGTTCCGCGACCGCGAGGACCCCTTCTTCGGCGGGCAGCGCACCAACGCCGACGTCTTCCTCGACGCGGCCGCGGGCTACGAGGGCTTCACGTTCAGCCCGTTCCAGGTCTACGCCTACGACCGCCAGACCCAGGCGCTCTACGACATGGTCGAGGGCGACGGCGACGCCGCGGACGCCCTCGCCACCATCCAGGACAGCCTCGTCCGGTACGCCGAGCAGCAGGGCTTCACCGTCCGGTCAGGCGCGGGGAGCACCCCGTGAGCGGCCCCGTGAGCAACCCCGTGAGCAACCCCGTGAGCAACCCCGTGAGCAACCCCGTGAGCGACCCAGGAGCACACCCATGACCTCGTCGACGACGACGGGCGCCTCCCGGGCGGCGGCCCCGCCCGCCCCCAGAGCCCGCACCTCGGCCCGCACCTCGGCCCGCACCTCGGCCCGCACCCCCGCCCGGGCGGGCGGCGCCGGGAGCGCCAGCCGGCTCGACAGCCGCCGCCAGTGGTGGGGCTGGCTGTTCCTCACTCCCTTCACGGTGGTGTTCCTGCTGTTCCTCGTGGTGCCGCTGGGCTACGCCTTCTGGCTGAGCCTGCACACCAAGGGGATCGCCACCGGCGGCGTCAGCGAGTTCACCGGCGTGGCCAACTACCTCCGGGTGTTCACCGACACCGACTTCCTGCGCGGCATGCTGCGCGTGCTGCTGTTCGTGCTGGTGATGGTGCCGATCCAGGTCGGCCTCGCCCTCGCGATCGCCCTGGTGCTCGACACCCTGGCCACGCGGCTGAGCAAGGCCTCGCGGCTGCTGGTCTTCGTGCCGTACGCCATCCCGGCGGTCATCGGCGCCCTGATGTGGGGCTTCCTGTACAGCCCCCGGTTCGGCCCGGCGGCCGACGTCTTCGGCGTGTTCGGGCTGGAGGCGCCGAACTTCCTCGACCGCGACCTCGTGTTCGGGTCCCTGGTCAACATCGTGACCTGGCAGTGGGTCGGCTACTACATGATCATCATCTACGCGGCGCTGCGGGCCATCGACCCGTCCGTCTACGAGGCGGCGCGGCTCGACGGAGCCAGCAACCGGCAGATCGCCTGGCGGATCAAGGTGCCGATGATCTCGTCGTCCATGGTGATGATCGTCATCTTCTCCCTGATCGGGACGCTGCAGTTCTTCACCGAGCCCACCGTGCTGCGCTCGGTCGCCCAGGGCGCGATCCCCACCACCTACACGCCGAACATGTACGCGTACTCGATGGCGTTCTCGTACAGCCAGTTCAACTACGCGTCCACCATCGCGTTCGCGCTCGGCATCCTCGTGTTCATCGGGTCGTACGCCTTCCTGTACGCGACCCGCAAGCAGAGCGGACTGAAGTCATGACGACGGCGACCACGACCCCCGACCGCAGCATCCTGCGCACCGTCCGGGCCGCCCGGCGCGGCGACCGCCGGCCGGACCCCGCGGTCGCCACGCCCGGCAGCTCCCGGCGGATCGGCTCCCACGTCTTCCTGCTCCTGGTGGCCTTCTACTTCGTGGTGCCGCTGTGGTGGCTCCTCGTGGGCTCGACCAAGTCCAACAGCGGCCTGTTCGTGGGCTCCGGCGGCGCGCTGTGGTTCAACGACGAGTTCGCCCTCTGGGACAACATCCGGGGCCTGTTCACGCACCAGGGCGGCATCTACTGGACCTGGCTGCGCAACTCGTTCCTCTACGCGTTCGCCGGCGGCATCGGGTCCACCGTGCTCGCCGTGCTGGCCGGCTACGCGCTGGCCAAGTACCGGTTCCGGGGCCGCAACCTGTACTTCTCGCTGCTGCTCGGCTCGGTGATGGTGCCGACGACGGCGCTGACCATCCCCACGTTCGTGCTGCTCAGCAGCCTGGGCATGATCAACACGGTGTGGGCGGTGATCCTGCCGTCGCTCCTGAGCCCGATCGGCGTGTACCTCGTGCGCGTCTACGCGGCCGACGCCGTCCCGGACGAGATGCTCGACGCCGCGCGCGTCGACGGCGCCGGGGAGCTGCGGCTGTTCTTCCAGGTGGCGATGCCGCTGCTGCGCCCCGCGGTGGTGACCGTGCTGCTGCTGACCACGGTGGCGACGTGGAACAACTTCTTCCTGCCGCTGGCCGTGCTGCGCGACCCGAACCTGCTGCCGGTCACGGTGGGCATCAACCAGTGGCAGGCCCTGTCCAACGCCGGGGCCGGCGGCGAGCAGGTGTGGAACCTCGTCGTCACCGGCGCGTTCCTGTCGATCGTCCCGCTCGTGGCGGCGTTCCTGGGTCTGCAGAAGTACTGGCAGGGCGGGCTGTCGCTCGGCGCCATCAAGTGACCCGCGCGACCCCACGACCGCACGACCCCACCGACCTCACCGACCTCACCGACCTCACCGACCTCACCGACGAGGAGAACCCATGCTGACCGCCACCGTCACCGTCGACCCGGCGTTCGTCGTCGGCCCCGTGCGCCCGCGCACCTTCGGCTCGTTCGTCGAGCACCTGGGCCGCTGCGTCTACACGGGCATCCACGACCCCGGCCACCCCACCGCCGACGAGGACGGCTTCCGCGGCGACGTGCTCGACCTCGTGCGCGAGCTGGGCGTGACCACCGTGCGCTACCCCGGCGGCAACTTCGTCTCCGGCTACCGCTGGGAGGACGGCATCGGGCCGCGCGGCGAGCGCCCGCGCCGGCTCGACCTGGCCTGGCACTCGACCGAGCCCAACCTCGTGGGCGTCGACGAGTTCATGCGCTGGGCGGCCAAGGCCGGCGTCGAGCCGATGATGGCCGTCAACCTCGGCACACGCGGCGTGCAGGAGGCGCTCGACCTGCTCGAGTACTGCAACGTTCCGGGCGGCACGCGGTGGTCGGACGAGCGGCGCAAGAACGGCGCCGAGGACCCGTACCGCGTGAAGATGTGGTGCCTCGGCAACGAGATGGACGGCCCGTGGCAGATCGGCCACAAGACCGCCCACGAGTACGGGCGCCTGGCCACCGAGACGGCACGCGCCATGCGGATGGTCGACCCCGGCGTCGAGCTGGTGGTCTGCGGGTCGTCCAGCTCGCAGATGCCGACCTTCGGCGAGTGGGAGCGGGTGGTCCTCACCGAGGCGTACGAGCACGTCGACCACGTCTCGGCGCACGCCTACTACTGGGAGGAGGACGGCGACCTCGCCTCCTTCCTCGCATCGGCCGTGGACATGGACCACTTCGTCGAGTCCGTGGCGGCCACCGCCGACGCCGTGCGCGCCGCCGGCAAGCACGCCAAGCGGATCAGCATCTCGTTCGACGAGTGGAACGTCTGGTACCAGCGGCGTGCCGAGTCCCGCCCGCCGTCGGGTGACGACTGGCCCGTGGCGCCCGTGCTGCTCGAGGACCGCTACAACGTGGCCGACGCGGTCGTCGTCGGCTCGCTGCTGATCAGCCTGCTGCGCCACACCGACCGGGTGCACGCCGCCTCGCTGGCGCAGCTGGTCAACGTCATCGCCCCGATCATGACCGAGCCGGGCGGGCGGGTGTGGAAGCAGACGATCTTCCACCCGTTCGCCTTGACGGCGCGGCACGCGCACGGCGAGGTGCTGCACGTGGCGGTCGACGCCCCGGTGCAGGGGACCGCGAAGTTCGGCGAGGTGCCCGCCGTGGACGCCGTCGCCACCCACGACCCGGAGACCGGCGACCTCACGCTGCTCGCCGTCAACCGTTCGACCACCGACGCCGTGGGCCTCGACGTCGACCTGCGCGGGTTCCCCGGGCTGCGGGTGGTCGAGGCGCTGACGCTGTCCAACCCCGACCACACGTGGTCGGCCACGGCCGACGACGACGCCTCGGTGGCGCCGCGGCCGAACGCCTCCGCGACGGTGGCCGACGGCCGGGCCACGGCCGAGCTCCCTCCGGTCTCCTGGAGCGTGGTGCGGCTGGCGCGCGCCTGACGCTCCGCGCAGGAGGCGCTCGCGGCGGGGGGCGGCGCCCGGGCGCCCGGGGGGGGGCCCCCCGGGCGCCCGGGGGCGCCCGGGGGCGCGGGGGGGGGGGGGGGGGGGGGGGGGGGC
>NZ_JAXUAK010000030.1:0-6458 GCF_046535855.1 Puerhibacterium sp. TATVAM-FAB25
CCCCCCCCCCCCCCCCCCCCCCCCCCCCCCCCCCCCCCCCCCCCCCCCCCTTCTTCCCCCCCCCCCCCCCCCCCCCAAAAAAAAACCTTTGCCCCCCACCTGTCCCCACCCCCCCGCCCCCCCCAACCCCCCCGCCGCCCCCGTTTTGTGGGGCCACCAACCCCCGCCCCCGCCCCGGCGCTGCCGGGGGGTTGTTCGCCCCCCACAACCGTCTCCGGGCGGGCTCGGGGAGGCTAGCCGAGGCCCTCGACCCGGTCCAGGCTCCCGCGCACGAGGTGCCCGCCGATGGCGGCCGTCCACTGCTGCTCGCCCGCCAGCGGCTCAGACCAGACGGCCTCGCCGCCGGCGAGGTCAAAGGCCGTCCACGCCGCGTCCCCGTCCGGCGAGCTCCAGGCGGGGGTGAGCACGACGACGCGGCGGCCGTCGGTGAAGACCGTCCCGAACCCCGCCGCACCCGTCGCGATCGCCTCGGCGGTCGCCTGGTCGACGTCGGTGGTCCACCGCGGCCTGCCGGTGGCAGCGTCCAGACCGACCAGGTCGCCCCGCGCGAGGGCGACGATCGTGCCGTCCACCAGGGCGAGCACGCCGTCCGAGGTGCCGGGACCCGCGGCCCACACCTGGCTCAGGTCGTCGGTGCGCAGGGCGACGAGCGCCCCGCCGTCGTCCGCGAGCAGCAGGCCGGGGTCGGTGTCGTCGACCGCCACCGGGACGACCGGCGGCCCGGGCAGCTCGCCCACCGGCACCCCGCCACGGTCGACCAGCGTCCAGGGGAGGGAGGTGTCGACCGTCCGGCCCCCGCCCGGCAGGACCTCGGCCGGCGGGGGCACCGCGTACCCGCCGCCCGCCGCGACCGCCGGCTGCGCCCGCGGCGAGCCGCCGTCCAGCCGCACGCCGTCGGTCGTCAGCACGGCGGTGATCCCGCACCCCTCCACGGAGACGACGCCGCCCGCGGCGTACACCTGGAGGCTCGTGTCCCCCAGGAGCTGCGGCACGCCGCCGTCCGCCGGCCAGCTGACGCAGGAGGACGCGTCGTGGGCGGGCTCGGCCCGCACCGTGGTCGACCAGCGCTCCCGACCCGTGACCGCGTCCTCGAGCACGACGCGCAGGTCGCGCGCCGGGACGGGACCCGCCGTGCGCCACTCGCCGGTGTCGGAGACGTCGACCAGCTCCGGCACCACGGGCGGGTCGCCCACCCGGGTGAGCCGCAGCAGGTCGCCGTCGGACGTCGGCGTCACCACCGTGGCCCCGGGTGGCTCGCCCTCCATGCCGAAGCCGGGCAGCCCGTCGACCCCGGGCAGCGGACGCTCGGCGACCGCCTCGCCGTCCACGTCGAGGACCAGGGCGGACCAGCCGTCCTCACCCGGCACCACGCACACGAGCCGGTCGGTCGGCGCCAGGGCGGCGGTGGGTCCGAACCATCCGACGCTCCCGTCGCCGCAGGCGGGCTGCCCGCTCGTCTCCCGGCTCCAGCGGACCTCGCCCGTCGCCGGGTCGAGCGCGTGCAGCGTGACGGGAGGGCCGCCCGGCGCCCCGGAGGTGGACAGCGACGAGTCGTCCTGGTGCTCGGCCACGACGAGCAGGGAGCTCAACCGGGCGACGGGCCACACCGGGCCGCCCGTCTCGAAGGTCCACGCGGTGCGCGGCGGGGCGGACAGGTCGACGACGCCGCCCGGCACGGCCCGCAGGAGCTCGACGCGGCGCTGGTCGGCGACCGTGCCGGCGACGCCGGCCCCCGCGACGACCGCGAGCGCCGCGACGCCCGCGATCACGAGACGGGTGCGCGGCTGGCGCGCGAGCCACCGCCCGAGCCGGGCCCCGCGGCCGGGCTCCCGGGTGACCGGGTCGGCAGGGTCCGACCCACCGTCGGCCGAGGTCGCGGCGCGGGCGGGCAGGGGCGCGCCGGCGCCCTCCTCCTCGTCGTCCGGCACCAGCTCGACGATCAGGGGGCGCTCGCTACCGCGACCTCGGGGCACGCGCCGAGGCTAGCCCGGACCCCTCCGCGCGCGGCGGACCCCCGCGGGTGATCGCGCCGTTTCCCGTGGAACACCGCGCCGCTCCGGCACTCCACGCCCAGGACCCGACCGATGAGCGCGCCCCCGCGGCGCCGTCCACCAGCCATGACCCGCGTCATCGGCGACATCACCGTGTCCCTGGACGGCTTCGTCACCGGCCCGGACCCCGGCCCTGAGCGCGGACTGGGCCGCGGCGGCGAGCCGCTGCACGCCTGGGTGTTCAGCGACGACCCCGTCGACCGGGAGGTCGTGGCCGCGGCGACGGAGCGCAGCGGCGCGGTGATCATGGGGCGCCGCCTGTTCGACGTCGTCGACGGCCCGCACGGCTGGACGGACGAGGTCGGCTACGGCGCGCGGCACGCCGCGAAGCCGCCGTTCTTCGTGCTCACCGCCGTGCCGCCGGCGTCGGTGCGGCTGCAGCTCGACCTCGACTTCGTCACCGACGGTGCGGAGGCGGCGGTCGCGCGGGCGCGCGCGGCGGCGTCGGGCCGCGGCGACGTCGTCGTCATGGGCGGCGGCACCACCGTGGGCTCGCTGCTGGCCGCCGGGCTGCTCGACGCGCTCGTGCTGCACTGGGCCCCGCTGACGCTGGGCGCCGGCACGCCGCTGTTCGACGAGGTGGGGGCCGTGCGGCTCGCGCAGCGGTGGGTGCGCCCGTCGAGCGACGCGGTGCACGTCGAGTACGACGTCGTCGTCTGACGCCTGGCGGCTCCCTCCGCTCCGGGCGGAACTCCGCGCCGCCGCCGGCGGTTGTACGAGCCGAGAGGCCCTGCCCGATCGACCACGTCGACGACTGTTGACGACAGGACGGAGCGTCAACCATGGTTGACACCATGAGCCCGGACAGCCCACCCACCGCGACCGCGGACCCCGCGCCGACGACGGCCGACCGGCCCGGCCGCGAGCGCCTGCGCATCCTGTTCGCGTTCGTGCGCCCGCACCGGCGCACGCTCGCCCTGGGCCTCGCCCTCGGGCTCGTCGGGACCGGCATGAGCCTGGCGACGCCGATGGTCACCAAGTGGGTGCTCGACACGCTCTCGAGCGGCGCGGGGCTCCTCGCGCCGGTGGCGTGGCTGGTGGCGCTCATGCTCGTCGGGTCGGTCGTGGGCATGTACCAGTGGATGCTGCTGGGGCGCCTGGCGGAGGAGATCGTCTACGAGGCGCGCGAGTCGCTCGTGGTGCGCTACCTGCGCGCGCGGGTCGGCGCCATCACGTCGCGCCCGGCGGGCGAGCTGGTCACGCGCGTCACCTCGGACACGCTGCTGCTGCGCGAGGCGGCGTCGAACAGCCTGGTCAGCCTTGTCAACGGCGTCGTGTCGCTCGTGGGCACGCTGGTGCTCATGGCGGTGCTGGACCTCGTGCTGCTCGCCTCGACGGTCGCCGCGATCGTCGTCGTCGCCGTCGTGATGAGCCTGCTGCTGCCGGGCATCGGGCGGGCCCAGCACCGCACGCAGGAGGCGGTGGGACGACTGGGCGGCGCGGTGGAGGGTGCCGTGCGCGCCGTGCGGACCGTTAAGGCCAGCCGCGCCGAGGAGCGGCAGGGCCGCGCGATCCTTGCCGACGCCCGCGACGCCCGGCGCCACGCAATCACCGCGGTGCGCACGGAGGCCGTGGCGTGGACCGTGTCGTGGGGCGGCATCCAGCTCGCGATCATCGTCATCCTCGGGCTGGGCGCCTGGCGGGTGTCGCAGGACGCGCTCGCCGTCTCCAGCCTCGTGGCGTTCCTGCTGTACGCGTTCAACATCGTCGGCCCCATCACCGAGCTCACGCAGGCGTTCACGACGCTGCAGTCCGGCATGGCCGCCGCCGAGCGCATCCGCGAGGTGGAGCAGATGCCGCTCGAGACGGAGCCGCACGAGCCCGCCAGGACGCGCCCGGCGACCGACGCCCCGGCGAGCACGACGGCGGGCAGTGCGGCGGGCGGTGCGGCGGACGGTGCGGCGGGCGGTGCGGCGGACGGCGCGGCGGACGGCGCGGCGGCGCCCCCGGTCGTGAGCCTGGTGGGCGTCACGGCGGGGTACGCCGAGGACGCGCCGGTGGTCCGGGACGTCTCGTTCGACGTCCCGCGCCACGGGCACGTGGCGCTCGTCGGCCCGTCCGGTGCGGGCAAGACGACGATCCTGTCCCTGCTGCTGCGCTTCCTCGACCCGCAGGCGGGCGAGATCCGGCTCGCCGGCGCCCCGTACGACCGGCTCACCCATGCCGAGGTGCGCGAGCACTTCGCCTACGTGGAGCAGGAGACGCCCGTGGTGCCGGGCACCATCCGCGAGAACCTGCTGTTCAGCCGCCCCGACGCGAGCGAGGACGACGTGCGCCGGGTGCTGGCGGCCGTGCGCCTCGACGGCGACCTCGCCGCGCTCCCCGACGGCCTGGACACCTCGCTGGTGTCGTCGTCGGTGTCCGGCGGGCAGCGGCAGCGGATCGCGCTGGCCCGCGCCCTGCTGCGCGAGCCCGCCGTGCTGCTGCTCGACGAGGCGACGTCGCAGGTGGACGGCCTCACCGAGGCGGCGATCCACGACGCGATCCGCGCGCAGGCGCGCCGCGGCGCCGTCGTCACGGTGGCCCACCGGCTCTCGACGGTGCTCGACGCCGACCGGATCCTGGTGCTGGAGCAGGGCCGGGTCCGGGCGGCCGGCACGCACGAGGAGCTGTACGCCGGCGACGAGCTGTACCGCGACCTCGTCGCGGCGCTGCGCATCGCCGTCGACGACGCCGACCACGACGCGCACGCGGCGCCGGTGCGCTGACATCGGCGGGCGCAGCGGCGCGCGGCGCTCCGCCGGGAGGCAGGCGCGCCAGCACCCCGCCTCCCGGTGCCGTCACCGGCGGGTCCTGGTTGCATGGGGACCACCCGGAGGACGGAGAGCGCCGTGAACAAGTCCGAGCTCGTGGAGACCGTGGCCGCGCGGACGGGGTCGAGCCCCGCAGAGGCCCGGCGGCACGTCGAGGCCGCGCTGCACGCCATCACCGAGGCGGTCGCCGTCGGTGACCGCGTGTCGCTGGTCGGCTTCGGCACGTTCGAGGGCGCCGACCGCCCGGCCCGCACCGCGCGCGACCCGCGCTCGGGCGATGCCGTCGACGTGCCGGCGGCGCGGGTGGCGCGCTTCCGCGCGGGCGCCGCGTTCCGCGACGCCGTGGCCGCGGGCGAGGCGCCCGACGTCCCCGCGGTGGTGACGGCCCCGCCGCCCGCCCGCCGCGGGGCGACGGCGGACGACGTCGTCGGCGACGCGGACGCCGACGCGGCGGGAGGCACGAGGTCCGGGGGCGGCCGCACGTCGCACCCGCGGGCCGACCAGGTCGCTGGCGTTGCGACCGCGGCTCCGGAGAAGGACCCGAAGGCGTCGGGGAAGGCGTCGGCGAGGTCGACGAAGGACGCCAAGAAGGACGCCAAGAAGGACGCCAAGAAGGCGGGCAGGAAGGCGAAGGCGCACGACGCGGCCGGCCGGGCCGCGAAGAAGAGCAGGAAGGCCGCCGCGTCCGGCACCTGACGGTAGCCGCTCGCCGCAGATGCCCACCGCAGCCGGCGACGGCCGACCACCCGCGCCCCGTCGCCAGCCCCGGCGCCCGTGAGCCACGTCCCGGCCACCCCTCTTGACTTAGTACCCCCCGGGGGTATCTTGGTGGGTATGGACGAGACCACCACCTCCGCCGCCGCGGACGTCGTCGCGACCGACGCCGCGCCCGAGGGTCCGCACGGGTACGCCTCGGACAAGGCGGCGTACCTCAAGCGCATGCGGCGCATCGAGGGACAGGTGCGCGGCATCGCGCGCATGATCGACGAGGACGTCTACTGCATCGACATCCTCACGCAGGTGTCCGCGGTGACGAAGGCGCTCCAGGCCGTGAGCCTGGCGCTCGTCGAGGACCACCTGGGCCACTGCGTCGTCGACGCCGCCCGGCAGTCGCCGGACGAGGGCGCCGCCAAGGTGCGCGAGGCCGCCGACGCCATCGGCCGCCTCGTGCGCAGCTGACCACCGACCGGAAGGAACCCACACCCCATGACGACCGTGACCCACCTGTCCGTGACCGGCATGACCTGCGGCCACTGCGTCTCCTCCGTGACGGACGAGCTGCTCGGCGTGCCCGGCGTCCAGGACGTCCTCGTCGAGCTGCGTCCCGGCCAGGCCTCGTCCGTGCGCGTGATCTCCGACCACGCCCTCGACGAGGCGGCGCTGCGGGCCGCCGTCGGCGAGGCCGGCTACGACGTCGCCGAGGTCGCCGTGGTCGACGACGCGCTGGCCGCCGAGATGTCCGAGCAGGCCCCCGCACGGCAGGCGACGCACACGCTCCCGATCGTCCCGAAGTGACCCGGGTGCGGGGGGGGGCGCCCCCCCCGGCCCCCCCCCCCGCCCCCCCCCCCCCCGCCCCCCCCCCCCCCGCCCCCCGCGCCCCCCCCCCGGGGGGGCGGCCCGCCCCCCCCCCCAGGGAAAAGGTACCCCCGGACAC
>NZ_JAXUAK010000031.1:0-6170 GCF_046535855.1 Puerhibacterium sp. TATVAM-FAB25
GCTAGCGGGCCCGGCCGGCGCCGACCCGGGGCTCGGCGCGGCGCCCGACCCGGCGCTCGGTGCGGGCGGGGCGGCGCCGCAGCGTCGCCACCGCCACGCCGGCGAGCGCGAGGACGCCGCCGGCCAGCGCCGCCGCGGGCGGCACCTCGTCCAGCAGCAGCCACGACATCGCGACGACGAGCGGCGGGACGGCGTACGTCGTCGCGGCGGTGCGGCCCGCGCTCGAGCGGGCCAGCGCGTAGCCCCACGTGAGGAACGCGATCGCGGTGGGGAACACGCCGAGGTAGACGACGGCGCCCACGGACGACGCCGGGGCCGCGGCGGCCTCGCGCACCAGCGCCGGCAGGAACGGCAGGCAGGCGACGGTGCCGGCGAGGCAGCCGAGCCAGGTCATCGTCAGGGCGTCGACGCGCGGCAGCAGGTGCTTCTGCAGCACGGCGGCGCCGGCGTAGACGAGGGCGGCGACGAGCCCCAGGACGACCCCGACGGCGTCGAACCGGCCGTCCGACGTCGCCGCCGCGATGACCGCGACCCCGGTGAACGCCACCGCGACCCCGGCCATCAGCCGCCGCAGGAAGCCCTCGCCGAGCAGCAGGCCGGCCAGCACCGCGACGAGCATCGGCGCGATGTTCACCAGCAGGGCGGCGGTCCCGGCGTCGAGGTGCTGCTCCGCCGCGTTGAGCGCGACGTTGTACACGCCGAACCAGGCCACGCCCCACGCGGCCACGAGGGCCAGGGTCCGGCCGCGGGGGAGCCGGCCGGCGGGCCGGCCCGGGAGCCGGTCAGGGTGCGCGGCCTTGCGCCGGCCGCCCCGCACCACGGCCACCACGAGGGTCAGCGCGAGGGTCCCGACGGCGATCCGGCCGAGCGTCAGCCCGCCGGCCGAGAAGTCGTGCGCGGCGGCCCGGATGCCGACGAACGCCGACGCCCACAGCACCACCGTCACGCCGAGGGCCGCCCACGTGAGCCAGCCGCGCCCCGGCGTCCCGGGCGCCGGGGCGTCCTGCGCGGCCGTCGGGGCCGGCGCGGCGCCGGGTGCGGCGGACCTGGGTGCAGCGGACCCCGGCGCGGCTGCCGGGTCGGGGTGCATCGTCGTCATGCGTCGATCCTCGCCTGCCATCACCATGAAGCACCAGTTCAGGTCTCTACCGCTCGATTCAGCCTGGCTGTACGGTCGAGGCATGCTCGACGTGCACCGTCTGCGCATCTTCCGCTCCGTCGTCGCGAGCGGGTCCGTCGCCGCGGCCGCCGCGACGCTCGGCTACACGCCGTCGGCGGTCAGCCAGCACGTCGCGGCGCTCCAGCGCGAGACGGGCCTGGTCCTGCTCGAGCGGGCGGGCCGGGGCGTGCGGCCCACCGCGGCCGGGCGCGCGCTCGCCGCCGAGGCCGACGGCGTGCTCGCGCGCCTCGGCGAGGCCGAGGCCGTCGTCGGGGACCTGCGGGCGGGACGCACCGGGACGCTGTCGGTCGCCTACTTCGCGTCGGTCGGGGCCGCGTGGCTGCCGGAGGTCGTGCACCGGCTGACCGCCCGGCTGCCGGGCGTGCGCCTCGACCTCGAGCTGCGGGAGGACGTCGCGGACGACCCCGACGAGCGGCCGGACCTGCAGGTCGTCGTGGCGCAGCCCGACTTCGCGCCCGGGCCGGGCTTCCGCGCGCGCCACCTGCTCGACGACCCGTACGTCGTGGTGCTGCCCGCGGCGCACCCGCTCGCCGGGCGGGCGGAGGTGGGGCTGGCCGAGCTCGTCGGCGAGCGGTGGGTCGACAACGACTTCGCCCGCGGCTGGTGCCGGCGCAACCTTCTCGAGGCGTGCACCGCCGCCGGCTTCAGCCCCACCTTCCACGTCGAGGCGCACGACTACCCGACGGCGGTCGCGTTCGTGCGCGCCGGGATCGGCATCACGGTGCTGCCCGCGCTCGGGGCGCTCCACCTGCCGCCGGGCACCGTGGCGGTGCCGGTGGTCCGGCCCACGCCGGTGCGCTCGATCCACGCGGTGGTGCGCGAGTCGGTCGCGGCCACGCCCGCCGCGCGCACCGCGCTGGAGGCGCTCGTGGCCGTGGCGGCGGCCGGCGGCCGGGCCCCGGCCGAGCCCGCCCCGTAGGCTGGTCGGGGCCCGGACGCCGCCCCCGCCGGCGGCGTCCGACGCCGTCCTGAGACCGCCCCTGAGATGAGGTATCCCTCGTGACCACGCTCCCCACCGCCTCCGGCAGCTTCGGCGACAAGCCGGCCATCACGTTCCCCGAGGGCGGCGCGCCGTCCGGCCTGCAGGTACAGGTGCTCGAGGAGGGCACCGGCCCGGTCGTCGAGTCCGGCCGCACGATCGTCGTCAACTACCTCGGCCAGACGTGGGGCGGTCACGTCTTCGACAACTCCTACGACCGCGGCGCGCCCATCGACTTCCCGATCGGCGTCGGCGCCGTCATCGGCGGCTGGGACAAGGGCCTCGTGGGCAAGAACGTCGGCTCGCGCGTGCTGCTGTCGATCCCGCCGGAGCACGGCTACGGCATGCGGGGCGTGCCGCAGGCCGGCATCGGCGGCGGCGACACGCTCGTCTTCGTGGTGGACGTCGTCGGCGTGCGCTGATCCCCTCGCACGACGACGGCGCCGGCGGACCCTGGGGTCCGCCGGCGCCGTCGTCGTCCGCCGGGCTACGCCATCTGCTCGATCTGGATGAGGTTGCCGCAGGTGTCGTCGAAGACCGCGGTGATCGCCGGGCCCATCGGCGTGGGCGGCTGCGTGAACTTCACGCCGAGCCCGGTGAGCCGCTCGTGCTCGGCCGCGACGTCCGCCACGGCGAACGAGGTGAACGGGATGCCGTCGGCCACCAGCGCCTCCTTGAAGGGCCGCACCGCCGGGTGCTCGTCCGGCTCCAGGACGAGCTGGACGCCGTCCGGGTCCTCGGGGGAGACCACGGTGAGCCACGCGTGCTCGCCGAGCGGGACGTCGTGCTTGGGCACGAAGCCCAGCACGTCGGTGTAGAACGCGAGGGCCTTGCGCTGATCGTCGACCAGGATGCTGCTCAGGTGGATCCTCATGGCTCGTCCTCGGTGTCGGGGTTGGGGGTGTCAGGGGTGCTGGTGTCGGGGGTGCGGGGGGCGCCGTCGGGCACCGGCCAGCGCCGAGCGATCTGCGCGAGCGGCCGGGTGTCGACGTCGTGCAGCTTGTAGCGGCCCTGCCGGTGCGTGCGCACCAGCCCGGCGCGCTCCAGCACGTCGAGGTGCTGGGAGACGGCCTGGCGCGACGAGACCAGCCCGCGGTTGGTGGTCAGCCGGGCGCAGAGCTCGAACAGCGTCTGGCCGTCGCGCGCGACGAGCTCGTCGAGGATCGCCCGCCGGGTCCCGTCGGCGAGCGCCCTGAACACCTCGGGCTGGTCGGCGTCGGTGCCCGCGGCGGCGTCCGCGCCCGCGCCCGCGGCGTCGGTGCCGTCCTCGCGCTCCGTCATGCCGCCGACGTTAGGCAAGCGGCGACTTGCCTGTCAAGGTGTGGGCGCGCCCTCGCCGACCCGCCCCCGCGTCGTGTCAGTACGAGCGCAGGCCATGGCGTGCGCTCGTACTGACACGTGACGAGGGTGGGGGAGCGGGCGCCCGGGAGGGGAGAGCGGGGCGGCGGGGCGTCAGCCGCGGACGCTGCGGGTCACCGTGAACCGCGGTTCCTGCGCCACGTGCTCGGTCGGCCCGACGGCGCGGGCGAGCGCCGCGCGGTAGCGCAGCGGGGTGTTGAACACCGTCCACAGCTCACCGCCGGGCCGCAGCACCCGCCCCGCCGTGGCGAACATGCGGTGCGCGGCGTCCGTGCGCACCGCCGCGCGGTCGTGGAACGGCGGGTTGAGCACCACCAGGTCGGCGCTCGCGTCCGCCAGCCCCTCGCCGGCGTCGTCGCGCACGACGACGACCCGGTCGGCGACGCCGTTGGCGCGCGCCGTCGCGCGGGCGGAGGCGACGGCCGCCGCCGAGCGGTCCGTCGCCACCACGCGTGCCCCCGGCGACCGCAGCGCGAGCACGGCGGCGACCAGCCCGGTGCCGCAGCCCAGGTCGACGGCGTCGGCCACGTCGGCGGGCCAGCGGTCGGCCGTGCTGAGCAGGAAGCGCGTGCCGTGGTCGAGGGCGGCGCCCGCGAACGTGCCGCCGTGCGCGGCGACGGCGACGCCCGCCGTGCCGGCCGCCGCCCGCAGCGCGGGGTCGGCCAGCGTGGCGGTCGTGGGGAACGCCGGCGGGGCGTCCCGCCGCTCGGGGCGCACCCCGGACGCCACGAGCACGCGCGACTTCTGCCGCGCGAGCGTGGCGCGCACCTCGCCCAGCTCCGCGGCGAGCACGTCGTTCATGGCGCGGGTCATGTGCTTGACCCGGCCGCCCGCGAGGAGCACCACGTCGTCGGCCGCGGCCCGCGCCACCTGCTCGGCGACCTCCTGCAGCTCGGCCAGCGCCGACGGCAGCTGCAGCAGCACCACCCGGGCGCCGCGCACGACGTCGGGGCCGAGCCCGGCGTGCACGGCGACGCGGGCGCTCTCCCCGGCGAGGTCGACGTGGTGGCGTACCGCGGCCTCGGCGGTCACGGCGTCGGTGTGGACCCGCACGTCCGGGGCGCCGAGCGCCAGGGCGCCCAGGGTCAGCGCGCCGAACCGGTCGCCGAGGACGACGACGTCGCCCGGCCGGGCGCCGGCGAGCAGGGGACGCGCCTCGTCGAGCAGCAGGCGGTCGGTGGCGTCGACGGCGACGGGGCCGTCGGCGCGCGAGCCGTCCTCCGGCCACGGGGTCAGGCCCGCGAGCGCCTCCGCCAGGCGCGCGCCGGCCACGTCGTCGCCGGCCCCGGCGCCCGCGGTGCTCGCCGAGCCCGCCGTGCTCGCGGTGGTCCCCGGCGTGCCGTCGTCGGTGGTGCGGTCGCTCGTGCCCGGCACGTCAGTCGCGCTTCGCAGACTTCCGGGCGGCCTTCTCGCGCTCGGCCGCGGCGCGGGCCGCGAGGCGCTCCTCCTCCTCGCGCACCGTGGCGGCCACCGTGCGCTCGTGCTCCAGCCAGGCGGGCGGGTCGGCGCGCAGCTCGTCGATCTGCTCGGTGGTCAGCGGCTCGGTGATGCCGCCGCGGGCCAGGCCGGCGATGGACACGCCCAGGCGCCCGGCCACCACGGGGCGCGGGTGCGGGCCGTTGCGGCGCAGCTCGGTGAGCCACTCCGGCGGGTTCTTCTCGAGCTCCTCCAGCTCGGCGCGGGTCACGCCCTTCTCCTGGAACTCCGGGGGAGTGGCGGGCAGGTAGACGCCCAGCCGCTTGGCGGCGTTGGACGGCTTGAGGACCTGCTGCGAGAAGGGGGTGGCCATGGGTCCAAGGGTACGGGGCCGCGGCGGGCCGACGGCGCCCGTAGCCTGGGCGCGTGACCTTCCGCCTCGCGTACGTGCCGGGCGCCACGCCGGGCAAGTGGGCCCGCACGTGGCGCGAGCGCCTCCCCGACGAGCCGCTCGAGCTCGTCCAGGTGCCCGCCGCCGACGCCGCCGCCGCCCTGCTCGACGACCGCGCGGACGCCGCGCTCGCCCGCCTGCCGGTGGACAAGAGCGTCTTCAGCGCGATCGCGCTCTACGAGGAGCTGCCGGTCGTCGTGGTCTCCCGCGACCACCTGCTCGCGGCCACCACCGAGGAGGAGACCGTCGCGGCCGCGGACCTCGCCGACGACGTGCTGTGGCTCGCCCACGACGACGTGCTCTACGCGGCGGACGAGGCGCGGCCGGGGCGCGCGCCCGTGGCCTACGGCCCGGACGGCGAGGTGGACCCCGGCGCCGAGCCGGAGCGGCCCGCGACGGCCGAGGAGGCCATCGCCTGGGTCGCCGCGGGCGCCGGCGTCACCGTCGTGCCGATGTCGCTGGCGCGCCTGCACCACCGCAAGGACGTCACCCACCGCGTGCTCGAGGGCGGCCCGACGGCGCCGGTGGGCCTCGTGTGGGTCACCGACCGCACCACGGACCTCGTGGAGGAGATGGTCGGCATCGTGCGCGGCCGCACGGCCAACAGCTCGCGCGGACGCGGGCAGCGGCGCGACGACGACGGCGCGGCGCCGCGCGGCGACAAGGGCCCGCGTGCCGCCGGCGGCCCCCAGCGGAAGAGCACCCCTCGGAAAAACAGTCACGCCAGATCCGATAGCGTATGCCGGCGTCGGGTTGTACAAGGGGGGGGGGGGGGGGGGGGGGGG
>NZ_JAXUAK010000032.1:0-5457 GCF_046535855.1 Puerhibacterium sp. TATVAM-FAB25
TGTGGTCGGTTTCTGAGGATTCCTTTGGACAATGAACTGAACTGTCAGTTTGGTTCCTTGCCAGTTGATTGAGGCCCCGTTTGGGGTGCTTCGTATGGTCGTTACCTGCCTTCGGGTGGGTGGCTTCAGACATTTACGGAGAGTTTGATCCTGGCTCAGGACGAACGCTGGCGGCGTGCTTAACACATGCAAGTCGAACGGTGAAGCCCAGCTTGCTGGGTGGATCAGTGGCGAACGGGTGAGTAACACGTGAGCAACCTGCCCTCCACTTCGGGATAAGCCCTGGAAACGGGGTCTAATACCGGATATGAGCTCCTGCCGCATGGTGGGGGTTGGAAAGTTTTTCGGTGGGGGATGGGCTCGCGGCCTATCAGCTTGTTGGTGGGGTGATGGCCTACCAAGGCGTCGACGGGTAGCCGGCCTGAGAGGGCGACCGGCCACACTGGGACTGAGACACGGCCCAGACTCCTACGGGAGGCAGCAGTGGGGAATATTGCACAATGGGCGCAAGCCTGATGCAGCGACGCCGCGTGAGGGATGACGGCCTTCGGGTTGTAAACCTCTTTCAGCAGGGAAGAAGCGCAAGTGACGGTACCTGCAGAAGAAGCGCCGGCTAACTACGTGCCAGCAGCCGCGGTAATACGTAGGGCGCAAGCGTTGTCCGGAATTATTGGGCGTAAAGAGCTCGTAGGCGGTCTGTCGCGTCTGGTGTGAAAACCCGAGGCTCAACCTCGGGCTGGCATCGGGTACGGGCGGACTAGAGTGCTGTAGGGGAGACTGGAATTCCTGGTGTAGCGGTGGAATGCGCAGATATCAGGAGGAACACCGATGGCGAAGGCAGGTCTCTGGGCAGTTACTGACGCTGAGGAGCGAAAGCATGGGGAGCGAACAGGATTAGATACCCTGGTAGTCCATGCCGTAAACGTTGGGCACTAGGTGTGGGGACCATTCCACGGTCTCCGTGCCGCAGCTAACGCATTAAGTGCCCCGCCTGGGGAGTACGGCCGCAAGGCTAAAACTCAAAGGAATTGACGGGGGCCCGCACAAGCGGCGGAGCATGCGGATTAATTCGATGCAACGCGAAGAACCTTACCAAGGCTTGACATGCACCGGAAACACCCAGAGATGGGTGCCCCGCAAGGTCGGTGCACAGGTGGTGCATGGTTGTCGTCAGCTCGTGTCGTGAGATGTTGGGTTAAGTCCCGCAACGAGCGCAACCCTCGTCCCATGTTGCCAGCGGGTTATGCCGGGGACTCATGGGAGACTGCCGGGGTCAACTCGGAGGAAGGTGGGGATGACGTCAAATCATCATGCCCCTTATGTCTTGGGCTTCACGCATGCTACAATGGCCGGTACAGAGGGCTGCGATACCGTAAGGTGGAGCGAATCCCAAAAAGCCGGTCTCAGTTCGGATTGGGGTCTGCAACTCGACCCCATGAAGTCGGAGTCGCTAGTAATCGCAGATCAGCAACGCTGCGGTGAATACGTTCCCGGGCCTTGTACACACCGCCCGTCAAGTCACGAAAGTTGGTAACACCCGAAGCCCACGGCCCAACCCCTTGTGGGAGGGAGTGGTCGAAGGTGGGACCGGCGATTGGGACTAAGTCGTAACAAGGTAGCCGTACCGGAAGGTGCGGCTGGATCACCTCCTTTCTAAGGAGCTCACCAAACCCCGCCGCACGCTGCGTGTGGTGGTGGTCAGGGGCCATGCTCCCGCCGAACGCGCGGGGGGTGGTTGCTCATGGGTGGAACATTGACTGTGGCTCCCGGCCGGTGCCGGTGGCCCCCAGTACGCCCGCCTCCTTCGGGAGCGGGGTGGGACCGGGGCCGCTGACGCGGGTGGGGGGTCGAAGCACACTGTTGGGTCCTGAGGCAGCCGGCCATGCGTGGTCGGGGTCTTGGACACGGGTCATCGGTGCGGTCGAACCGCCCGCAGGTCCCGGTCTCACCTTCGGGTGGGGGCGGGGGTGCGTGGTAGGCGGTCGCGGCAGCCGGTGAGGCCGTCCGTTGCTTGAGAACTGTACAGTGGACGCGAGCATCCATAGATGTTCAGGACAGCAATCTGTCTGGCTTTGTTCAGACGATTGGTGTTCCTGGTATCTGCGTAGTGTTGTTGAAGTTTGTAAGGGCACAGGGTGGATGCCTTGGCACCAGGAGCCGAAGAAGGACGTCGTAGCCTGCGAAAAGCCTCGGGGAGCTGGCAAACGAGCTGTGATCCGAGGATGTCCGAATGGGGGAACCCGGCTGGGGTCATGCCCAGTCACCCGCACCTGAATATATAGGGTGTGTGGAGGGAACGCCGGGAAGTGAAACATCTCAGTACCGGCAGGAAGAGATATTCCGTGAGTAGTGGCGAGCGAAAGCGGATGAGGCCAAACCGTGGGCGTGTGAAAGCTGTCAGGCGTTGCGTTCGCGGGGTTGTGGGACCCTCTTGAGGTGGCTGACACCGCCTCGGGGAGTGAGAAAGCCGCGTCATAGCCGAACCGCATTGAAAGGCGGACGATACAGGGTGGTAGTCCCGTAGGCGAAATGGCGTGGCCTCCCGGAGGGGATCCCAAGTAGCACGGGGCCCGAGAAATCTCGTGTGAATCTGGCAAGACCACTTGCTAAGCCTAAATACTACCTGGTGACCGATAGCGGACTAGTACCGTGAGGGAAAGGTGAAAAGTACCCCGGGAGGGGAGTGAAATAGTACCTGAAACCGTGTGCCTACAATCCGTCGGAGCCTCCTTAGCAGGGGTGACGGCGTGCCTTTTGAAGAATGAGCCTGCGAGTTAGTGCTCGGTGGCGAGGTTAACCCGTGTGGGGAAGCCGTAGCGAAAGCGAGTCCGAACAGGGCGCCCATAGTCGCCGGGTCTAGACCCGAAGCGAAGTGATCTAGCCATGGGCAGGTTGAAGCGCCGGTAAGACGGCGTGGAGGACCGAACCCACCAGGGTTGAAAACCTGGGGGATGACCTGTGGTTAGGGGTGAAAGGCCAATCAAACTTCGTGATAGCTGGTTCTCCCCGAAATGCATTTAGGTGCAGCGTCGCGTGTTTCTTGCCGGAGGTAGAGCTACTGGATGGCCGATGGGCCCCACAAGGTTACTGACGTCAGCCAAACTCCGAATGCCGGTAAGACAGAGCGCGGCAGTGAGACTGCGGGGGATAAGCTCCGTAGTCGAGAGGGAAACAGCCCAGATCATCGGCTAAGGCCCCTAAGCGTGTGCTCAGTGGGAAAGGATGTGGAGTTGCACAGACAACCAGGAGGTTGGCTTAGAAGCAGCCACCCTTGAAAGAGTGCGTAATAGCTCACTGGTCAAGTGATTCCGCGCCGACAATGTAGCGGGGCTCAAGCACACCGCCGAAGCCGTGGCATCCACACACGACCCTAGCCTTCGTGGTTCAGGGGTGTGGATGGGTAGGGGAGCGTCGTGTGGGCGGTGAAGCCGCGGGGTGACCCAGCGGTGGAGACCACACGAGTGAGAATGCAGGCATGAGTAGCGAAAGACGGGTGAGAAACCCGTCCGCCGAATGACCAAGGGTTCCAGGGCCAGGTTAATCCGCCCTGGGTAAGTCGGGACCTAAGGCGAGGCCGACAGGCGTAGTCGATGGACAAGGAGTTGATATTCTCCTACCGGCGAAGAACCGCCCATACCGAGCCCGGTGACACTAACCACCCCAAGGGCAGCATCGTGGTCTTCGGACCACACCGCTGCCGGCGGCGTGGGACCTGAACCGGTAGTAGGTAAGCGTATTAACAGGGGTGACGCAGGAAGGTAGCCCGGCGTGGCGATGGTAGACCACGTCCAAGGCCGTAGCCCGGTGTGTAGGCAAATCCGCACACCACCAAGGGTGAGAGCTGATAGTGACCGCGTATGCGGGAAACGGGTGATCCTCTGCTGCCAAGAAAAGCCTCGACGCGAGGTTCTAGCCGCCCGTACCCCAAACCGACTCAGGTGGTCAGGTAGAGAATACCAAGGCGATCGAGCGAATCGTGGTTAAGGAACTCGGCAAAATGCCCCCGTAACTTCGGGAGAAGGGGGGCCCGAACCGTGACCCCACCTTGCGTGGGCGAGCGGGGACGGCCGCAGAGACCAGGGAGAAGCGACTGTTTACTAAAAACACAGGTCCGTGCGAAGTCGCAAGACGATGTATACGGACTGACGCCTGCCCGGTGCTGGAAGGTTAAGAGGACGGGTCAGCCGCAAGGCGAAGCCCAGAATTTAAGCCCCAGTAAACGGCGGTGGTAACTATAACCATCCTAAGGTAGCGAAATTCCTTGTCGGGTAAGTTCCGACCTGCACGAATGGCGTAACGACTTCTCCGCTGTCTCAACCGCGAGCTCGGCGAAATTGCACTACGAGTAAAGATGCTCGTTACGCGCAGCAGGACGGAAAGACCCCGGGACCTTTACTATAGCTTGGTATTGGTGTTCGGTGCGGCTTGTGTAGGATAGGTGGGAGACTGTGAAACCCGGCCGCCAGGTCGGGCGGAGTCATCGTTGAAATACCACTCTGGCCGCTTCGGACATCTAACCTCGGTCCGTGATCCGGATCAGGGACAGTGCCTGGTGGGTAGTTTAACTGGGGCGGTTGCCTCCCAAAATGTAACGGAGGCGCTCAAAGGTTCCCTCAGCCTGGTTGGCAATCAGGTGTCGAGTGCAAGTGCACAAGGGAGCTTGACTGTGAGACCGACAGGTCGAGCAGGGACGAAAGTCGGAACTAGTGATCCGGCGGTGGCTTGTGGAAGCGCCGTCGCTCAACGGATAAAAGGTACCCCGGGGATAACAGGCTGATCTTGCCCAAGAGTCCATATCGACGGCATGGTTTGGCACCTCGATGTCGGCTCGTCGCATCCTGGGGCTGGAGTAGGTCCCAAGGGTTGGGCTGTTCGCCCATTAAAGCGGTACGCGAGCTGGGTTTAGAACGTCGTGAGACAGTTCGGTCCCTATCCGCTGCGCGCGTAGGAAACTTGAGAAGGGCTGTCCCTAGTACGAGAGGACCGGGACGGACGAACCTCTGGTGTGCCAGTTGTCCTGCCAAGGGCACCGCTGGTTAGCTACGTTCGGGAAGGATAACCGCTGAAAGCATCTAAGCGGGAAGCCTGCTTCAAGATGAGGTTTCCATCGCCCTCGAGGCGTGAAGGCACCCAGCTAGACCACTGGGTAGATAGGCCGGATGTGGAAGGCAGGACCAACGACTGCCGCAGCTGACCGGTACTAATCAGCCGACAACTTCAACACCCACACTTTTGCGTGTTCGCGTCCACTGTGCGGTTCCCGAGACACGGGCCCCACACACCCCCACCCACACTCGCGGTGGAACCCCGGTGCGTGCCCCACAACTCGACAGCGTTACGGCGGTCATAGCGAAGGGGAAACGCCCGGTCCCATTCCGAACCCGGAAGCAAAGCCCTTCAGCGCCGATGGTACTGCCCTGGAGACGGGGTGGGAGAGTAGGACGCCGCCGGACACCC
>NZ_JAXUAK010000033.1:0-2167 GCF_046535855.1 Puerhibacterium sp. TATVAM-FAB25
GCCCCACCCAGAACCGCTCAGAACCACCCACCCAAGACCACCCAGCACCACCGAGCACTACGCAAGGAGCACCGATGCGCGCACGGACCACGGCCCTGCTGGGCGTGGGCGTCCTCGTGCTTGCGGCCGGCTGCGCCGGCCCGCAGGCGGGCGGCCCGCCCGGCACCGGCCCGCAGGACGCGTCCGACGAGACACCGCTGGTCGGGGTGGCGATGCCCTCCGTCGAGCTCGAGCGATGGGTGGGCGACGGGGAGAACGTCTCCGCGCAGCTGACCTCGCTCGGCTTCGACGTCGACATGCGCTACGCCGAGGACGACCCGGCCACCCAGGTCGAGCAGCTCCGGGCGATGGTCGACGCGGGCGCGGACGCGCTCGTCGTCGCCTCCGTCGACGGCAGCGCGCTGAGCGACGTGCTGGCCGACGCCGGCGCCGCCGACATCCCGGTGATCGCCTACGACCGGCTCATCAGCGGCACCGACGCCGTCGACTACTACGCGTCGTTCGACAACCACCGCGTCGGCGTGCTGCAGGGCACCGCGCTGCTGCGCGGGCTCGGCGTCGTCGACGCCGCCGGCAAGCCCACGGGCGCTGCCGGGCCGTTCGCCGTCGAGCTGTTCGCCGGGTCGCCCGACGACAACAACGCCACCGTCTTCTGGGACGGCGCCATGTCGGTGCTGCGCCCGTACCTGGACTCCGGGGTGCTCACCGTGCCGTCGGGCCAGGTGCAGCGCGAGCAGGGCGCGATCCAGGGCTGGGCGGCCGACCTGGCCGGCGAGCGGATGACCTCGCTGCTGGGCCCGTACCGGGACGGGCTGCGCCTCGACGGCGTCCTGTCGCCCTACGACGGCATCTCGCAGGCGATCCTCGCCGCGACCGCGGAGCTCGGCTACGTCCCCGTGGTCACCGGGCAGGACGCCGAGCTCGACGCCGTGCGCTCCGTGGCGGCGGGGGAGCAGTACGCCACCGTCTACAAGGACACCCGGCAGCTGGCCGAGGTGACCGTGCAGATGGTGCAGGCCTTGCTGGACGGCGGCGAGCCGGAGGTCAACGACACGACGTCGTACGACAACGGCGTCAAGGTCGTGCCCGCCTACCTCCTGGCCCCGCAGGAGGTCACGGAGGACAGCTACACCAAGGTGCTCGTGGACAGCGGGTACTACACCGCCCAGGAGCTGCGATGACCGCGCTGACGACGACCCCCGTGACCCCGCCGGCGTCGGCGACCCCGCCGCCGGCCGCGACGCCGGGTGGCGCGCCGACCGCCCCGACGCCGGCCCCGCGCCGGCGCGGGGCGTGGTTCTGGGACCGGCCGATCGCGACGAAGGTCGCCACGGCGCTGCTCGTGCTCGGCGTCTCGTTCTCCGTCGTGGGCGGCGCCGGCGCCGTCGCGCTGTGGCGCTCCGCGGAGCACCTCGAGCAGATGTCGCGGCTCAACACCGAGCTGCAGCGGTCGTTCGCCGACCTGTCGGTGGACCAGGCGCGCAGCCACCTGCTGGTGCAGCGAGCCGCCGACGCCGACCCGACGACCCGCGAGCAGCTGCTCACGTCGTCCGCGTGGGTGGACGAGGACGTGGCGGCGCAGGTCGCGGTGATCGAGTCCTTCCCCGAGGCGGCCACCCCGCAGTGGGAGGACTTCCGGACCCGCTGGGACGCGTGGACCGCCTACCGCGACTCCACCCTGGTGCCGCTGGTGCGGGCCGGTGACGCGGCCGGCTTCCGGGCCGCGGTAGCGGGCGACGTCGCCGCCGACCCCGACTGGGCCGGGCGCGCGCTGGCGCTGGCCTCCGCGCAGACGGACGCCGACGTCGTCGCCATCCAGGAGGCGGGCCAGGCCGAGGCGCGGACCATGATCGCCGTGCTCGCCGTGGCGTTCGTCGTGGCGAGCGCGTGCGCCGCCCTGCTGGCCCTGGCCACGGTGCGCCGCATCAACCGCTCGGTGCAGGCGGTGGCCGCGACGGTCGACGCCCTCGCCGAGGGCGACCTCACCCGCGAGACGTCCGTGGCCGAGCGCGACGAGATCGGCCGCATGGCCGCCGGGCTCGACCGCGCCCGCGACAGCCTGCGCGCCACGCTGGCCGGCGTCGTCGAGACCGCAGCCGTGGTGGCCGGCTCCGCCGAGCGGCTGCGCGAGGCGAACGGCGACGTCGCCGCCGGCGCCGAGGAGACG
>NZ_JAXUAK010000034.1:0-1555 GCF_046535855.1 Puerhibacterium sp. TATVAM-FAB25
TGCCAGAGGTGTAACGGATGGCGGCCTGGCGGTCGCCGCGGTGGTCGCTGAGAATCGGGGTGCGCCCGGCGACGCCGGACCACACTGGTGCGGGCGAGCCCGTAGACGGTGTATGGCGCGAGGTCCTCGGGTGCCGGTGGATTGTTGCTACGAGCACGCGGGTCTGTGTCCTGGCAGAGGGCCTTCCGGGCGGCGCCGGCCGCGGTGGTCGCGGCCGGCCGGCCGAAGGGAGGCCGGTCATGGAAGTGCTGTTCGAACGCGTCGCCGGGCTGGACGTGGGCAAGGCGACGGTCACGGTCTGCGTGCGCACCCCCGCCCCCGGAGGCCGGCGGGCCAGCGAGACGCGCACCTTCCGCACCACGGCCGGGGCGCTGCGGGTCATGCGCGCATGGCTGGTCGAGGCCGGGGTCACGATCGCGGCGATGGAGTCGACCTCGACCTACTGGAAGCCGCCGTTCTACTGCCTCGAGGAGGTCATGGAGGTCTGGCTGCTCAACGCCGCCCACATGAAGGCGGTGCCGGGGCGCAAGAGCGACGTGCGCGACGCGGAGTGGATCGCCCAGCTGCTCGAGCACGGGCTGCTGACCGCCTCGTTCGTCCCGCCCGCGCCGATCCGGCAGCTGCGGATGCTGACCCGCTACCGGGTGCAGCTGATGGGCGACCGCACCCGCGAGGCCACCCGGCTGGAGCTGATGCTCGAGGACGCCTCGATCAAGCTGTCCTCGGTCGCCTCGTCCCTGACCACCGTCTCCGCCCGGGCCATGCTGCGGGCGATGATCGCCGGGCAACGCGATCCGCTCGTGCTGGCCGAGATGGCCAAGACCCGCATGCGCACCAAGATCCCCGAGCTGGCCCAGGCCCTGGACGGCCACTTCGAGGCCCACCACGCCGTCCTGGCCGCCGCGATCCTGGACCGCCTGGAGCTGGTCGAACACGCCCTGGCCGACCTCGACCAGGCCATCGCCACCGCCTGCGCCCCATGGGCCCACCAGCTTCAGTTGCTGCAGACCATCCCCGGAGTGGGCGCCAAGGCCGCCCAGGTGATCATCGCCGAGACCGGCGCGGACATGTCCCGCTTCCCCTCGGCCGCCCACTTGGCCGCCTGGGCCGGCCTGGCCCCGGGCATCTCCGAGTCCGCCGGCCGGCGCGCCCCGACCGGCAAACGCCACGGCAACAAGTGGCTCACCTCCGCCCTGGTCGAGGCCGCCGCCGCCACCGGCCGCATGCACGGGCGCAACTACCTCGCCGCCCAGCACGACCGCCTCGCCCGCCGCCGCGGGGCCGGCCGCGCCCAGATCGCCGTGGCCCACTCCATCCTGGTCAGCGCCTACTACATGCTCGCCCGCGACGAGCCCTACCAAGACCTCGGCCCGGACTGGCACACCCGCCGCAACACCGAGGCCCACACCCGCCGACTGGTCGCCCAGCTCGAACACCTCGGCCACACCGTCCACCTCGAACCCGCCGCCTAACCCACCGCCCGCAACGACACGTCGGGCTCCGCCCGACGCACACGCGCGCGCCCTCGCACAGGTCATTCACGGGTCTGTGGCGT
>NZ_JAXUAK010000035.1:0-1034 GCF_046535855.1 Puerhibacterium sp. TATVAM-FAB25
ATCCGCCAGGGTGTTGCGCACCGACGCCTGGGCCACGCCGAGCGAGCGGGCCGTGGCGCCGAGCTCGTCGTGCGTGCGCACGTCGGCCGGGACCGTGAAGTCGCCGCCGGCCATGGCCTCGAGCGAGCGCTGGACGGCCGTGGCGGAGCGCCGCACGCCGCGCGCCGTGAGCACGGCGACGACGAGCGCGACCACGAGGCCGGCCACGAGCACGACCGCGAGGATCACGACGGCGCGCGCGACGCGGTCGGCGGCGCCGTCCGCGACGCCCTGCTGGTGCGCGGCGATGGTCGCGTTGAGCCCGTCGAGGTTCGCGACGAAGCTGTCGATCAGCGGCTGCGAGACGGTGCCCAGGATCTCCTGGTACGCCTGCTGGTCGTCGCTCTGCGCGATCGGCACGATCTGCTGGTCGCGCACCTGGCGCCACTCGGCGAACGTCTCCTTGAACGCCAGCCAGTCCGGGTCGGACGCGAACGCGGTGGCGTCGAACTGGGCGATCCCCGCATCGACCTCGGCGTCGTTCTCGCGCTGCTTGGCGAGCCACTCGGCCTCGACCTCGTCGTCGGCCGTGGCGGCGAGCTGGGCGATGATCATGCGCGCCTTGAGCTGGTTCTGGTGGACGAACTGCAGCGGCTGGCTGACCTCGGTCTGCGCGCGGGCGACGTTCGCGACGTCGGTCTGCGTGGCCTGCAGCGACAGCAGCGCGTAGACGCCGGTGCCGACGGCGACGACCGCCAGCAGGAACACCGGCGCGAGGATCTTCGTCTGCACGCTGCGGCCCAGCAGCCGCAGGAGGCCGCGGGCCTCGCCGTCACGCACGGACGGGGACATGGTCGTGCTCATGGTTCTCCTTGGGGCTGGGCCGCCGTGGGCGCGCGCGGGCGCGCCCGGTGCACGGACGGAGTGGGTCAGGGCTGGGTCGTCGTGCCGGCTGTCGCGGCAGGGACGTCGTGCAGGGCTGTCCGGTGGGCCGGGGACCGGCCGACGATGGTCGGTCCCCGGCGCCGGGTGTCAGCCTGGTCGTGCGTGATGAC
>NZ_JAXUAK010000036.1:0-702 GCF_046535855.1 Puerhibacterium sp. TATVAM-FAB25
TCAGTAGGTGAAGGCGGCCACGCGGGTGCGCAGGTCCTCCGAGATGCGGGCCAGCTCCCCGATCGAGGCGCCCGAGACCGCCAGCGCCCGCGAGGACTCCGCCGCCGCGTCCGCCACCCCCGTGATGTTCGAGGCGATCTCCCCCGAACCCGTCGCAGCCTCGGCCACCCCCCGCGACATCTCGTTCGTCGTGGCCGTCTGCTCCTCCACCGCCGAGGCGATCGTCAGCTGGTAGTCGTTGATCTGCGACACGATCTGCGAGATCTGCCCGATCGCCGCCACCGCCCCGGTGGTGTCCGCCTGGATCGCATCCACCCGCCGGGCGATGTCCTCCGTGGCCCGCGCCGTCTCCTGCGCCAGGTCCTTGACCTCCCCGGCCACCACCGCGAACCCCTTGCCCGCCTCACCCGCACGAGCCGCCTCGATCGTGGCGTTCAGCGCCAGCAGGTTCGTCTGCTCCGCGATCGAGGTGATCACCTTGACCACGTTGCCGATCTCCTGCGACGACACCCCCAGCTTCGCCACCTGATCGTTCGTCGTCGCAGCCACCACCGTCGCCTGCGACGCCACCTTCGCCGCCTCCGACGCGTTCTGCGCGATCTCCCGGATCGAAGCACCCATCTGCTCCGCACCCGCAGCCACCGCCTGCACGTTGCGCGACACCTGCTCCGCAGCAGCCGCCACCACACCCGCCTGCGCGCT
>NZ_JAXUAK010000037.1:0-579 GCF_046535855.1 Puerhibacterium sp. TATVAM-FAB25
CTAGCTGTACTGATCGGACAGGTTGGTCAAGCGGGTAATGGGGGGCTTGTTCCCGCAGGCGGTGTGGGGTCGGTGGTGGTTGTAGTGGTGGATCCATGCTGCCAGGGCGGCGCGGCGTTCGGTTTCTGAGGTGTAGCAGCGGGCGTAGCCCCAGCCGTCGGCCAGGGTGCGGTGGAAGCGTTCGACCTTGCCGTTGGTCTGCGGGCGGCGCGGGCGGGTGCGCTTGTGTCGGATGGCCAGCTCGGTGCAGGCCTGGCGCCACAGGTGCGAGCGGTAGGGCGAGCCGTTGTCGGACAAGACCCGCTGGGTGGTGATGCCGCGGGCGGCGAACCAGGCCACGGCCCGGCGCAGCACCCCGGTGGCGGTCGCGGCGGTCTCGTCGTCGTGGACCTCGGCGTAGGCGATCCGGGAGTGGTCGTCCAAGACGGTGTGCACGAACGCGTGGCCCATCTTCGGGTTGCGGTGGGTGTTCTTCGGCTTGTCGAGGGTGGCGGCACGGTTGCGCAGGCCCTGGGCGCGGCCCACGAACCGCCACCCGCCGCCGTCGGGGATGTTGCCGAGCTTCTTGACGTCCACGTG
>NZ_JAXUAK010000038.1:0-476 GCF_046535855.1 Puerhibacterium sp. TATVAM-FAB25
TGTACTGACCGGGGACGTTGGTCGAGTGGGTGTGATGCGCTGATCTGAGTGTTGGCGCACGAGGGCCTCCCGCGGTGGAGTGGAACTGCCTAGGTATCCGCTTCGCTCACAGGAGGCCCTCGTGTCCCACGCTAACGCTGCGCTGACTCCGCGGGCCCGGCTGCAGGTCGCCCGGCTGGTGGTCGACCAGCACGTGCCGATCGCTGAGGTCGCCGCCCGGCTCCAGTGCTCGTGGCCCACGGTCAAGCGGTGGGCCGACCGGTATGCCACCGACCAGCCGATGACCGACCGCTCCTCGCGCCCGCACCGGATGCCGGCCAAGACCGACCCGGCCACCACCCGCCGGATCGTGGCGCTGCGGCTGCGCAAACGCCTGGGCCCGGTCCAGCTGGCCGCGCTGACCGGGGTGGCGCCCTCCACCGCCCACCGGGTGCTGACCCGCTGCCGGCTCGGTCGGCTGAGCCACGTCGATCGCG